>CAZKMG010000025.1:0-18117 GCA_964553465.1 uncultured Bacteroidaceae bacterium | reverse complement strand
GGATGGTTATGAAGAAAAAGCACAGCTAAGAAAAACATGACCAGTGGTCCTATAATCCAGTTCTGGGTCAGTGATAATCCCAGCAATCTCGTGTTTTTAAACACGAGAGGTAGTTTTTCATATCTAACTTTGGCAAGAGGGGGATACATCATAAGGATGAGACCTGCTGCAATAGGGATATTTGTTGTACCGGAACTTAGAGAATCCCAGAACGCCGAGATTCCCGGGAAGATA
Organism: uncultured Bacteroidaceae bacterium; assembly: GCA_964553465.1. Taxonomy (GTDB): domain Bacteria; phylum Bacteroidota; class Bacteroidia; order Bacteroidales; genus CAZKMG01. The sequence goes on along the minus strand of CAZKMG010000025.1, from coordinate 17,883 downwards.
AATCCAATAACTACCCCGCTGAACATGATTAAAAATATCCATAAGGTTAGATACCGGTCGAAAAATTTAAGATTCATAAATTGAAAATATGATAATTAGAAAATATTAAGATGTGACATCAGACAATTTGTTCATTTTAATCAAATAAGGCGAGTCGACTCTTGTTGGGATTTTTTACTAATTTACCATTCGCATACTTTTTATTAATTTCTTAAGAATTATCAAATCTTCAATTTATTTAAATAGAAATCATAAAACCTTTGTTTTATCTCATCCCTTGTTTTTCGGAATTCACTCAATATGTACTCCTCTGATCCTATTAATTGTGAAGGATCCTCAAAACCTATATGTAAACGATGTTTGACTTTACCTAAAAAAACTGGGCAGGATTCATTGGCACCTCCACAAACAGTGATCACATAATCCCATTCATCATCTAAATATTTTTCTACAGGATCACTTGTATGATGACTGATATCAATACCTGCTTCTTTCATAACAGCAATTGCCTTTTCGTTAAGTTTTCCGGAAGCTTGGGTACCGGCAGAATGCACATCCAGGTTTTTATCAAATGATTGTAACCATCCATGCGCCATCTGGCTCCTGCAACTGTTGCCGGTGCATAGAATTAAAACCTTTTTACGCATTTAATGTATTATTTTGCAGCTACTTCCCCGGTGATTATCAACACAACTGGTGAATTTACTGCATTGGAATAAACTGTAATTGTCTTACTAAAATGACCTATAATTGCAGTGTTGTATTTTACTTTAATAATTCCCGTTTCGTTTGGCTTAACAGGAGCTTTTGGCCAATCAGGAGTTGTACAACCACAGGATGCACTCACATTTGACAATATAATTGGAGATTTTCCTTTATTCGTGAATTTAAATTCACACTCCCCATCACTTCCTTGCTGAATAGTACCATAATTGTATGTTATTGACTCAAATTTAATCGAATCCTGTGTATCAGGTTGAGCTTGTTGTGCATACAACCCTCTTAATGCAAAGCATAGTATAATCATTAAAAATAAAGATCTTTTCATGTTAATAAAATTTCAGTTTGTTTAGAATAAAATAATTGCTCTAAATTAAACTATTGATTTATTATTTTAGTATTTAAATGTGAATATAATTACCGGTCATATTATTAAATAGCTTAGTCTTTAAATCTGATTTTAATTTTTCATACTTATCAATGCCTGTACAATGGCAAGTTCCAATCGTGTCCGGATTAATTTGTTTGAAATAGTTTGAGACTGCTTTGTATTGATCGTCTCCTGAGTTTTTCAAATGAAATCCTCCCAGTATAAGATGCACTTTTAAATTGAAATAATTAATGGCTGAACGGCTTATATTGCTGATCCCTCTGTGAGAGCAACTGCTAAGAATGGAAAGTTTTTCATTCCTGGTGATGACCAGGAACAGTTCATCATGAAATTCATCCTGAATAAAACCAGTATTATTTCGGATATTAAAACTTGTAAAACTTGTATCCAAAGGATCTTCAATGGGTATGTCAGGGATAAGATAAATATCCCTGTCTATTTCAGTGGGGCTGCTTACAAATGAAAACCTGTTAAGAAATTTAATCAGATTCTGATTTGTCCCAATAAAATGTTGCTCATTTTTAAATTTATCAAAAAAGATTTCCTTCTTAGCATAAACGATGGCTTTATTATTGATCGTTAAAAAATCATACAGTCCGCCAGTATGGTCAAAATGGCCATGACTGATAACAACCATATCAATGTCTTTTACCTGAATACCCAGTTTATTTGAATTCAGCAAGAAAGCAGAACTTTGTCCTGTATCAAATAATATCTTTTTATGACCAGTATCAATAAGGAGTGATAGGCCATGTTCCGCAAGTAATCCTTGCGTATATACCAGATTTTCGATCAATGTAATTATTTCCATTTCAGCAGCATTTTAATACTTTTAGATATTCAGTATCTCCAATACCTTTATTTGGAAAAATTTTAGCATAGTTGCAACCAATGTGCTCAACTAATTCCGAATTTTGAATTTGCACTAAATGATAAGCTTTAATCGCCATTCCATGAAATTTATAATCAGTATCTTTAAAATCTGGTATACTATATAATATTATTTTTATATACGTTTTTAATAGTGATATTTTCTTAGAAAATACTTTTTGCCGTCATAAGGTACAATTTGAATTAATTGCTGACTGATCAAAGTTTCAACTACACTATAATTTACCGAATCATTTTTTAATAACTGATTCAGCGAATCCTCGCGAAGCGGATGAACAGCTGTAATATTGAGTATATCATCATATGCATTACCTGTATAACCTGAATTAGTTCCTTCAAAGCCAGTTAAAAGTTCCGTTTGGATATGATGACGGTTAAAAATTTGCCAGGCTTCATTTATCCTTTTCATTGCAGGAGCCTTTACAAATTTAACTGCCGGAGGCCTAATTGGTATTGATAAATATGCTGTGTGAGGATGAAGGGTTTTGATAATCCGGGCAATGCCAGTAATTTTATCCAGGGTATCGTTTTTCCCGGATATAAGCATAGTTTCAGTACAAAGGACACCATTATATTCATCTGCAAATTGTTTAATGGCTTGGATATGATTATCGAAATTCAAATCCTGAGAAGGAGAGTTTATGCTTCTCCATGTTTGCGTATCTGGGGCATCTATTTTAACTGATACCCAGTCTGCCAGAAATAAGTCTTTTCGAACTGTTTCATTACTTTACATGGAGGCATTAGAAATTACGGCAACAGGTATCCCTGATTTTTTCAGTGAAATTATTGCTTTCCCAAGATTTATATCAAGAGTTGGTTCTCCATTGGAAACAAAAGTAAGATAATCCGGGTGGTCTTTTTTATCGAGTTGATGAATATGCCGGATTACTTCCTGGAATATTACTTCAGGTTGAAAAACTCCTCTCTTTTTGTACTATATTTAATAGTTTTGCCCAACTGACAATAAATACAACTGTAAGAACAGACCTTGGGAGCTACAATATTGTTAATCCCAAGGCTTTTTCCTAATCTTCTGGATGATACTGACCCAAAGCTTATCATGATGATACTTCTGTTTTTGAGATCAGTAGTTCGGTAATATTTTCAAATATTGATATTAAATCTTTATTACTTTGGCTGAAAACACTCAAGCCTTTTTCAGCTGACTTACCCAAATCCATTTCCAACGGTATCTGGCCAAGAAGCATCGTATCGAACTCAGATGCCAATGTCCTCCCTCCACCTTTGCCGAAAATATAATACTTTTCATCCGGGTGCTTTACCGGAGTAAACCATGCCATATTTTCAATTATTCCTAAAACAGGAACATTCAAATCAGGATGAGTAAACATAGAAGTTGCTTTACGTGCATCATTTAGCGCGATATCCTGCGGCGTGGTTACCATCACTGCACCACTAAGCTTTAGCTTTTGCACAATGGTAAGTTGAATATCCCCTGTCCCCGGTGGAAAATCAACAATCATATAATCAATTTCTCCCCATTGGGTATTTTCGAAAAGCTGTGTGATCGCATTGGACGCCATAAGTCCCCGCCAGATCAGGGACTGCTTTTTCGCCACAAAGAATCCTATAGACATTATTTTAACTCCATACTTAATAACAGGAAACATCATCTCCTTATCACCAAAAGCGGTTACATCTGGCCTTGCATCTTCAATACCAAACATCCTCGGGATGGAAGGTCCGTAGATATCAGCATCCACAAGTGCTGTTTTAAATCCATTACGCGCCAATGCTATTGCCAGGTTTGCCGCAATGGTAGATTTCCCAACTCCTCCCTTTCCAGATGCAATAACTATAATGTTTTTTATACCTTCAGTGGGTATCTTTTCAAATATTTTTGACATATTTATTCACATTTAATAATTTCATTCCATATTTTATTTATTTCTTTGCTGATTAACAAGTCCATATTCCACTCTGTTATACTTCTTCCCTGCACCATCGCTCTTATGATTTCTGGTTCAAATTGAAGATGACCGGCTACAAAAATTCCTTTTTGTATACACCATTCACTAATCTGATCACTCATCCCAGGATTTAAATCAAACTTATTAATGATTACCCATACTTTCAGGTTAAACTTTTCTACAAGATCAATGGCTCGTTGCATGTCGTGCAAGCCGGAAACAGTTGGTTCCGTTATAACTATCACTTTTGAAGCACCTGTAATAGTTGAAATGACCGGACACCCAATACCCGGAGGACCATCCAGGATAATTGTATCAATACTATTTGCCCTAGCTAACTGCCTGGCTTTATTGCGGATCATATTCACTAATTTCCCGGAGTTCTCTTCTCCTGGAGCCAGATACCCATAAACCATTTTCCCATTACGGAAGGATCCTGAATACATCCGGCTTTTATTATTTTGGACCATTGTTATGGCATTTTCCGGACAAATACGTGAGCAGAGGAAGCATCCATCGCAAGAAGGTTCTGAAATCACCACATTACCATTCCTGTAAGAAATGGCATCAAAGCGGCATACGTCAATACACTCACCGCAAGAGGTACATTTTGTATAGTCAATATTACCTTTATAGCTTCCGATAAATACCTCCTCCTCTTCGTGAGATGGATTAAAGAGCAAATAAAGATTTGCAGCATCCACATCACAGTCAGCAACCAATACTTCATTATTTAAGGTTGAAAATGCTGCACTTATGCTCGATTTCCCTGTTCCTCCTTTACCGCTGATTATCGCTATTTCCATTTTCCAATATTATTTTTTTAATCATTTCATAAAGCTCTTCTGCGAGAAATGGTTTTTTTTCTGCTGTTATAAGCCCTTTCGAATATAATTCCGAGATTTCTTTATCAAAAGGGACTTCAAGCAGAATTGGTATTCCTTCCTGTTTGAGGTATTTTTGAACTCCATTGTTCCCAATTCCAGAACGATTAATGATTACTCCACATTCTTTATTCAATTGCTTCAATGTTTCAATGCTTCTTTTCAAATCACTCAGGCCAAAAGGAGTTGGTTCTGTAACAAGTAATACATAATCAGCTTCTGATGCAGTTTGGATAAACGGACAGGATGTACCGGGAGGTGAATCCAGGATAACAACGTCATTCTCAGGATCAATATGTTTAAATGCAGCTTTAATAACCGGTACAGGTGACATTACACCGATATTCATACGAGCCTCAATCAAAGATGTCTTCCCATTTAAAGAAAAAGTTGATACATGCCCTAATGAAACCGGTTTTTCAGTAATGGCCCCAATCGTACATGCAATACTGCAAGCTCCGCAACTATGACAAAGATCCTCAATTACCTTGATGATCTTTAGCTGAGGAAGGATGAAGATTGCATTGTAATTACAATATTCATGACATTTATTGCAGTAAGTGCATACATCAGTATTGATAACCGGTACTTGATGTGTAACTTCAGAAGTTTCTACCAGAGCCGCATCAAAAAATGCTAGCACATCCGGAGCTTCTGCATCACAATCTACTAAAATTGCATGAAATTTATTTTTTAAAAGGATATGGAAAACATTCGTGGAAATAAATGTTTTGCCTGTCCCTCCCTTCCCACTTGCAATGGCAATTTTCATCCTCCCCTTTTTTAAGCATAATTTAGTCTGACCTTTTCATCAATTAATGATCGCAATAGTTTGCCCCGGCAACCAAAGTTCCATTTATTAAATCAGTCGCTAATTCCTTTGAGGTTTTTATCTGAGCTCCGACATAAACATTTATTTTTTCCTGGTTAAACAGATTTATCGCTCGTTGACCCATACCTCCGGCAATTACATCGGTTATTCCTTTTTCAGCCAACCATGCAGGAAGCAGCCCTGGTTCATGATGCGGAGGAGTTACCAGTAATTCACTGGAAATTGAATTATTTTCAATATCCATTATGGCAAATTGCTGACAATGGCCAAAATGTGAGCATAAAATCCCATTTTCCAATGGAATGGCAATTCGTTTTTTCATGATTTGAAAAATTAATTTTTAATATAAATTCTTATTATTTATCTTTTAGTTCATACCTGTGATAAATAATAATATCCTGTGGGGTTAATTTTTTACCACCTGGCTCTGAATCTGTTCTGGCGTCCCATACCTCGCCCACGGCCGCCTCTTCCCCAGCCAAAACCAAAACCTCTAGCTCTAAAATCACCAGGTTGATTTTCATTTGAATCATCAGTTGTTGCCCCACTTTGCCTTTTCTGGTAAGCACCAAAATTTGTACAACCACCCATTCTGCGACCGGTCATGGGGCCTTGTCCCATCGGACCGGTTTGATTTAATCCTGGCATATAGCCTCCTTTTTTAAATTTATTTATTTAATCCGCTCTAAAAGCGCTTTCCTTTTCCTTCTCCTCCTCCAGCTTTAAAACGTTTTCCCATACCTTTACCCAATTTATTTAAAGCTTCATCTTCAGATATTTTTTTACATTTACCTAATCCCCGGCCTGTTCTCGGACCGCGTCCTTCAGGCCCAGTTCCATTCATCCGTGCCATATCGATTTTTATTTATGATTTAACAATTCAATTATCTCGTTAATTTGTTTATCATGGTCATTTATGATTATTAACTGAATTTGCAGGCTGTCAAAAAGATTTTTGACTTTTGCACCGAATTCACCTGAAATAACCTTTTTTACCCCACGTGAGGCAATGAGCTGAACTGATGACGGTCCCGCACCTTCAATACTTTCTTTATTTGGATTTGGAATAAACTCAATAGAATGACTTTCAGTGTCAAATATTACGAAATATGAACAGCGTCCAAAACGACTATCTAACTTGGCATCCTGACTATTTCCGGTGGAAGTGATTGCTACTTTCATATGTTAAAATTGATTTTTAATCTTAATTATAAATGGAATTATTTAGTTCCTCTCTTTTTTGATTTTCAAATTATTTTTCTTGTTCTCTGAACCGGGGTGTTCCTTTTCTTACCATGGAATTATTGCACTCAGGACAGATTTCAGTGTTACAGGGAATCCCAAGTGTGTGATTTTTTTCAAAACCACAATGAGGACAGACGCAAATATCATTTGCCTGGAATTCCTGGAGCTCCTCTTTATAAAGCTCAATATTTTCAGAACCACAGAGCGCACAATTCTTAACCTCCTTTTCCTTTTCCGGATGATTAAACCAGCACTTACAATTTCTGCATGAAAACCATTCACTGTTGAAATATACTTTACCACCTTCGAATATTATTGGCCTGGCCTGTACAAATGCTTCTGCAACTTTCCTCCTTGCACTTTCATATATCCGTGTAAAGGTTGGACGAGATATTCCCATGATCTGCGAAGCCCGGGATTGCCCATATAATGTAAAATCACATAACCTTATAGCTTCAAATTCATCATAATTTAACACAACAGGAATATTTCCTTTGTTCAAACCAATTGGCATAAACCCTTTAAAACTTGGGGGATTATTCATTCTGCGAACGAGTTTTGGCCTGGGCATGTTAAAAGAGCATAAGTTCAATACAAATATAATGAACATTTGTTCTTTAAAAAAATTTTCATTAATTTTATTCAAATTTTTATTTTCGATTAGGTATTACTTTAATGAAGATTTTCATGTTTTATTTACAATAACTTGAAAATGAAAATGATATTGAAATTGAAATTGAATAAATCATAATCAAATAATAAAATTTAGTTTTAAATATTAAAATCCTGGTACTATGGAAACACTACAAAATCAAGAAGTTATGGCAATGCCACGCATTGGGGAAAAAGCTCCGGAATTTAAAGCAGTTACAACACAGGGTGACATCAATTTCCCATCCGATTATAAAGGTAAGTGGGTCATTTTGTTTAGCCACCCAGCTGATTTTACCCCTGTATGCACGTCAGAGTTTATGACTTTCGCAAGTATGGAAGAGGAATTCAAATCCATGAACTGTGATCTGGTAGGTTTGTCAGTTGACGGTCTTTACAGCCATATTGCATGGTTGCGTACCATCAAAGAAAAAATTGAATACAAGGGGATGAAAGACGTTGAAGTTAAGTTTCCTCTTATAGAAGATATTACAATGGAAGTTGCAAAAAAGTATGGTATGCTTCAACCCGGTGAAAGTAACACAAAAGCTGTTCGTGCAGTATTCTTTATTGATCCGAAAAGCATTATCAGGACTATTATATATTATCCGCTGTCGCTGGGTCGTAATTTCGATGAATTGAAAAGGGTGGTTATTGCATTACAGACTGCAGACAATTTTAATGTTGCTACACCTGCTGATTGGAGACCAGGCGATGAAGTAATTGTTCCAACTGCCGGTTCATGTGGAACAGCAAAAGACCGGATGGAGAGCAAAGCTGATGACATGAAATGTTATGACTGGTTTTTCTGTACAAAAAAACTGACAAAGGAAAAAGTATTTGATGCATTAAAGAAATAAATACACAGTTGTTTTTCTATAAAATCTTTAAGGGAGTCTTCTTTTAAGGCTCCCTGCTTTTTTCCTGTTCAATATAAGAATCAGCTTTTTCTGCAATCTCATCCTGAGTTGAATAGTATATTAGATACTCCAATAATCCGATTAAGAATTTTAAAAGCACTTCATTTGGATGTGTTTTATTATGGTTTGATTTTTTCAAACAATGGCAATAATTTTCCTTTGTAAAATTCGGCTATTTGCGCTTCATGATCAGCAATAGGTTTAACAGGAATAAGATCAATGACCTGTTCTGCGGTAAGATTTGAATTAAAGAACAGATTCAACGCTGATATAGTAGTTTGCCGGATTGTATCTTTGCATTCACTATCGCTTAATCCAATTATATTACCTATCTCCATTAGTTCTTTCCATTGAAACCAGAAATAGGTAGGCAACATGGCTGATAGAATAGCGTAGCTTTCAAGCTTTTCTTCCATCACCTCAAAAGTATTTCCTAATATTTTCAATAATTCAAGGATTTGATGCTTTTCATCTGTATCCATCGAAGCAAGAAAAGAAACTGGATTATAGCCTTCATGGATATAGGAAGTAGCATTTGGAATTAGCCGAACAATGTTTTTCACATGATTTAGTTTCGATGAAAGTTTGTTAAGGCTTATCTTCGGTGCTAAGGAGATCACTGTAGAATTATCTTTCACATAATCCTTAATAATTTCAAGTGTTTCCATTATTACTGGAGGATGCAAGGAAATAAAAACAATTTCTTGTGAAGCAGAATTAGTAATATCACCAACCTGTATATTTGGAAATATTTTTTTCAGATTTTCCGTCACTTCTCTCTTTATATCATAGACGATAACCTGGCTAAATTGTGCATTTTTTGACTGAAATGCATGCAGAAGAATTTTAGTAATTCTTCCACCACCAATAAATCCGATACTTTTTTTCATGAGTAAAATATTTAATTATCACTTATTCTTAAAAATAATAATTATGAATTAATGGCGTTAGGGTCATTTTTCTTTGATACGTCCATATGTATATCCAAGCAGGCTGCCCAGGATGGTTGTCATTATAAGGATTGGAATAACAGAAATGGGCTCTTTCCCACCAATAATGAATATATTTGGAAATAATACCGCATTAGCAACAATAAGTCCCTTCAAGGTATTTATTACAGGTAGTTCAATTACGGAAACCAAAAATCCCACTACTACCCACATTATGAAAGCTGACAGGTTTGCATTCCAGGGAAGTTTTTGAATTACCATTGGGATAAGGTCGAGGAAACCTGCGATAATACCTAATAAAATTCCAGTAATAATTTGTCTTTTAATCATACATTCAAATAATTATAGATTCTTTTATTTAGGGCAACATTCCGTTCTTTTGTTTTTCCTTTCATCAATCTGATTCATGAAATCGAGAAAATTCATTTTTACAAGATCAAATGCTTCATCGTTAAGCTGGTAATTTAGGCTCTGCCCATCCGGATTGCAAGTGATCAAACCGGCTTCTTTCAATTTTGCCATGTGTTGTGATACAGTTGATTTACTGATGGGCAGTTTGTTTGATATGCTTCCAGCAGGACAGCCCTTGTATTTTGACAGGTGTAGAACTATCTGTAACCTTGCCGGATGGGATAAAGCATCAAGTAAGGGAGCTAGTTTTACCGTAATGTCCTGATAGCTTAAAATTTCCATTTTAAAAATTTAAAAAATATAGTTAAATAGGTATCCTACAACCATTATTCCGAAGGCAACAATGGCGATGAAAGTAAGTATTAACGGTAGTTTTAACACTTTTTTCAGGATGATCATCTCGGGCAGGGAAAGGCCAATAACTGACATCATAAAAGCAAGGGACGTTCCAAGTGAAGCTCCTTTTTCAATCAATACGGATACAATCGGGACAATTCCTGCTGCATTAGAATATAATGGAACTCCTATCAATATGGATAGTGGGACGCTATACCATGCAGATTTCCCCATAAGTGAAGCCATAAAATCTTCTGGAACATATCCATGTGCAACAGCCCCAATACCTATTCCCAAAGCCACATAAATCCATATTTTACCAACGATTTCCTTTACAGCACCATATCCAAGACTAATTCTTTTATTCAGAGTGATTTTTTCTTCCTTATAATTATTTCTACCCAAATGTATTTCGTAAACCCATGATTCAACCCATTTCTCCAATTTTAACTTTCCGATAATCCATCCTGCAACTATAGCGATGGTTATACCTGTGCCAACATAAATCAAAGCAATTTTCCATCCAAACATTCCATATAAAAGGACCAGAGCTACTTCATTTATCATGGGTGCAGATATGAGGAAAGAAAATGTAACTCCAAGCGGTACTCCCGTTTCCACAAAGCCAAGAAATAAGGGTATTGCAGAACATGAACAAAAAGGTGTGACAATTCCTAATGCTGCGGCCAGAACATTCCCTGTAAAAGTTTTTTTCCCTTCAAGCGCTTTACGAGTTCGCTCAGGTGTAAAAAATGTTCTGATAATCCCAACGATAAAAATAATAAGGATTAACAAAAGTATTACTTTCGGAAATTCGTAGATAAAAAAACGAATTGATTCAGTTAAATGAGCGCCTCTTGTCATCCCTGTCGCAGAATCAATTATCCAATCTGTAGCTGGCTTAAGGGAAAAATAAGCTAAAAGCCAAAATGGGAAAATAAAAAGGCTTATCTGTATATTATTTTTTAAAGTACTCATATTGATAAGTAGATAATCGAAAAAGATTTTATATTCTGGAATTATTTCAGAAATAATTCCTCCACGAATAATAGATTTCAACCGAAATAAAATGATTTACAATCATTCGCCTGAACCAGGGTTCAAATAAATTACTCATGTATGCAATTATTGGTATTTTTTAAGTAGTCCTAATAGTTCAGATTTTGAGGGTAGTCGGCCACTTAATACGACTTTCTCATTAATCACTAAGGCAGGTGTATGCATAATCCCATAATTCATAATTTGTACGATATTTTCAACTTTTTCTATTTCCGCAATGATCCCTAATTCAGCAATTGCCTCAGAAGTGGCCTTTTCAAGTGCCTTGCACTTTGAACAACCAGCCCCCAGTACTTTTATATTCATAGTTAATAATAATTGTTCGTTGTTCGTAAAATAACGAACAAACTTAATTATAATTTTTATTAAAAAAACTTTTATAGTTTTTTTTAACTAAAATTATTGGGAAATCCGAATGATCTAAAAATTAATCAAGCTCCAAATCAAAAATGACAAAAGATTTTAGAATTCAAATTATGTATTTACATAATCTTGATTTAAGATTGCATATCGATGTTCATCAACTATTATTCCATCTTTTTTAACCGCTTTTTTAAAAATTCCTTCTTTTTTTTTTAAAAACCTGCTTTTTCGAGAACTCTCATGGAAGCAATATTATATTCGAAAACCCCCGTATGAAGACGAAGTAATCCTAATCGTTGAAAACTATAATCCACCATAGCTTTAACTGCTTGTGTCATTATACCTTTGTTCCAGAATTTTTCACCAAGCCAGTAACCGATTTCTCCAGAAATACTGTATACATCAGATCCCTGTGTGATCGAAATCATTCCTGTAATTATTCCTTCTACATCGATTCCAAAAAGACATTGTGGCTTTTGTTTATCGGCCAAACCAATATAATGCTTTGCATTCTCTATGGTATAAGGATAGGGGAAAGCATCTCTCAGGTTCAACCATATTTTTTTATTATTGGCATAATCCGCGATGTTTTCTGCATCTGCAGGCTGCAATTCTCTTAAAATAAATCCTTGACAATAAATTTTCATTTGAATTGTTGATTTTACGATTTACCTCAGTTACAAAAATAGATATGATCACGGATTCATAATTTTCAGACATTTAGAGCGAGAATTTTCATTGAATGATTGAATAGCGTAACCCACATTCCATGTCATACTAATTTAGTTGATCTATTCTATATAAAGAAATATCATCTTTATATAGCATAAATAAAAAGAACCAGAGGGATAATTATGTAAAATCAAATTTAATTGGGACAGGTGTTTGAATATAAAGTCAGATAAGAAATTGAACTAAACTAAAATTCTTTGGGAATGGAGACGGATGAATGAATAAATGCAGACAGAATGAATGACCACTTAATTTAAATTTATTATCAGTTTTTGATTTAAAAGAGGTAAGAGAAGTTAATATATACAAAGATTCCGGATTGAATTGAAGACTTAGTAACCATACCTGTCAGAATCATCATAATAACCTCCCCCTCCTCCAGGATCATCAAAATCATCTTCAATAGGATCATCGACGATTCCAAAATTCTTCAGGTCCTCATTGCTAAAGTCTTCAATTTCATCAAATTCATTCTCCTCTTCTTCGTATCTTTCATACTTTTCACCTATCTTTTCAACCGCCTCGTCAGAAAAAACAAACTCGGAATTCATATCCTCAAGCTTTTCCAACGTACTGTCAGAGAAACAAAATGTCGGATTCTCCAAAATACACATTTCAATGTATTCAGGATCTTTCACGAAAACATCTTTTAATGATTGGCCTTTGAAATCGCCAAAATCAAGCTTTGAACTCAGATTGTATAATTTCATGATCTAATGAATATTAAAGTTCTATTCACGGTTCTTTCTTTTGCTTCATTAGCATAGACAAATATATTTTTTTTCATAGTTCAAACATATATTGAGCAGTATTTTCTGCAATTTTTTTTTATGCAAGGCAATTAATTCATAATCAGCAATATAATTATAAAATTAGAATTAAATAATTAGTTTGGACTGGAAAATTTGAAGTTATGATAGACAAACGACCATTATTTATGGCTAATTTTTGGTATTTACGGAAATAGGTCGAAATATTAGAGGTTAAATTTCAGGATAAGTTTTATCTTATCTTAATTACGATCTTGCCTTTAGCCCTTTCCGTTGAACTGTATTCGAATGCCCTTCCTGTTTCAGAAAAGGGAAAAACCCGGTCAATTATAACCTTGATTTTTTTTTCTGCAATTAAGTTCATCACTTCACGCAAGTCATTTTTTACAGGATCAAGCATAAAATCTATAGATTTCATACCAGGATACAGAAGCGTTAGGAAAGAAGTAAGGTAAAGTTACCAAGATGGGGATATATTTATATATACTGCTTTTCTTTTAAGCACTCTTCTAACTTTCCAGAAGTTCAGGTTTCCAATAGTGTCAAAAATAATGTCATATTTCCTACTTCTTGTCGTAAAATCTTCCTTATAGTAATCAATCAATTCATCCGCACCAATGCTTCTGACCAGGTTAAAGTTATCCCCGCTACAAACGGCTGTAACATTTCCTCCATAAACCTTTGCAATTTGTACAGCATATGTTCCAACTCCACCGGATGCCCCATTAATAAGAACTTCCATTCCAGATTTTAAATTGCCTTTTTCGCAAAGCCCCTGGAAAGCAGTAATACCTGCCACAGCCATAGTACTTGCTTCTTCAAAACTGATGGAATCATGAATTGGCATTACTTTTTCAATATCTGTGCAAACAAATTCAGCACAAGCTCCTCCAAAATAATCCAATCCTACAAATACGCGCTGACCTTTATTCAACCCAAAAACATTTTCGCCTGTTTCCTCAATGACTCCTGCTCCCTCAATACCAACATATTTAGGAAACTTCTTTCCTGTAATCACTTTTAAATTCCCCCTTACAATTTTCCAGTCTACTGGATTAACTGATACAGCATGCATCCTGATCAATACCTCATTTGATCCCGGTTTTGGAGTATCAATTTCCTTTATTTCAATGACATTTGGTTGTCCGTAGTGGTAATAAATAGCTGTTTTCATAAAATCAATGACAATTATTACTAAATTCAACTTAGAAGTAATCCTATTAAAACCATTTTAGTCTCCTGAAAGTGAATGTAATTACTACAGTCAGTACCAGGGAAATTATAATGGCGAGGAGAAATCCGTAATTACTTTCTTCCAGGAAATTTTTCAAATTCATTCCCAGAATACTTCCTATCAGGGTTGGAATTGCAAGTACAACAGTAATAACAGTCAATCTTTTCATTATTACGTTTAGATTGTTAGAGATAATTGAAGAATAGGCGTTTACCATTCCCTGATGAATATCCTTATATATATTAGCCATCTCTATTGCCTGTTTATTTTCAATAATAACATCTTCTAACACATCATCATCTACCTCATTTAAAATTGGATACCTGGACGAACGTATTTTAGCCAGCAATAACTCATTTGATTTCAGGGAGGTAATAAAATAAACAAGACATTTTTCCATACCAAGTAATTTTTCCAGTACTTCATTACGCGGAAGTTGTTCAAGTTTTTTTTCAATCTGATTCGACATGATATTTATTTGCTTTAAATAATTAAGATAGCTCGTTGCAGAACGAAGGAATAAATGCATAATAAATCCATCCTTATCAGACAGGTTTATTTTCTGACTATAGGGGAACCTTGTTATTTCTCGCATCATTTCACTTTCCTGTGCACAAACTGTCAGATGAAAATTATTGGAAATTAATACTCCCAGGGGTATTGTATAAAAAGGTTGTGAACTACTGGAATCATGAACCGGAATACGGATAATAATGAGAAGCCATTTGCCTTCTTCATCCAGTCTCGATCGTTCATCAGTATCAAGTACGTCGGTTAATACAAATTCAGGAACCTTGAATTTGTTTACCAGCATCGATATTTCGGATGGAGTAGGGTTGACTACATTCATCCAGCAATCTTTTTCAAATTGCCGGACTTGCACTAACCCATTTTGGTTTTTCCAGTATGTGATCATAAAAACCTCCTTTAGTTTTACATCTTCGGGAGGCAGGTTATTAAGGTCCCCCCTAAGATTGGGTTTTATAAAGAATTTTACAGTATAACGGAACCTCGTCCATGGAAAATTATATTTTGATTAGCGCTGCAAATGTACAATTTGCATATGTATTTAAAAAGAATCGGGATTATTTTTTTTATCTGAATTTGCGTTTTTTTAATTTAACCTAACTAAATATTTTAAAAATTTTTAGCCTCATTATCGTTAAGAGGCAGCAGAAACAATCTAAAAACCTGACACCAAAGAATTCTATGTTTTTTTAAAAGATTACAATTCGCTATAAATCAAATATTTAAATTTAAATTTTTTTATCATAATTTAGTTGACTTGCTTTTGAATACACTCCAGTCCCAGAGTTATTTCAATTTGATTAACCAAAATTCAGATCTAAAAAAATTTGTAGAATGAATTCCCTAAACGAGAGAATAATCAGATAAACATTTTAGAAATTATTTATCTGCAATATTAATCTGCTTAAAGTGGAAGAAAAAATTAAAGAGTCCCTTCAAGGAGGTGTATGGTCATAAGTACGATGCTGAATATAAGCCATATTATCCAGATCAGGAGAATTGTTTTTCGTTCAGTAGTAACCAATGAAAGGATTCCCAGGGATATAGCTTGCAAAAGGATTCCAACCCAGAAGTTTGGTAAAAAAGAATTGAAACCACTTTTTGTCCCTGCAAGAAAAGCCAGAACAGAAAGAGTCACAGAAAGGAAAAGTATCCAGATCAGTTTTTTACTGCTCTTTTTCCAATAAGAAAATATCATTCCTGGAATAAATCCAAAAGTCATCAGGACACAACCGGCATAAAAAATGGTTTTGGCATCCCAGTGGATATAATTTAGGATCATTTTTACAAGGGCAACAATCCAAAAAAGTAGTATTAGATAGAATAAAGAATTTGCAAATGCTTTCATGATATTTTTATTAAATAATAATATATAATCCTGACATAATAATATTCACTCAGAATATGCAATGGCTGGACTCAACGTGCCCAATTTTGGCGCCGTTTAAATCATAAGCCCGGTATAGTTTACAAAACATATGATTTCGTGTCAAAAGTGATTATTAATATGAACATTGAATGAAATATATATTGGAAATTAATTGTCTAAAACAGTATAAGGGAATCCGACCTTTATCAAAGATAAGATTTTAGCGTTTATTATTAACTCGTTAAATTAATTTAGTTTGCATTCTCTATATTTTCATTAACTTACTCAATCGTTAACAGATCCTTATTCAGAAAAGTAGAGCATTATTTTGAGACTAACAATATTTAACAGAGAAAAAGCTGATAAGGATACAGGATATTTATCTATCATTAATGATCAACATTGTTATGAAAAAATTACTTAACCGATTTTTAAGCTACATTAGTATTGACACTCAGTCGGATGAGAGTTCGACCACTTGTCCAAGTACTTTAAAGCAATTAGATCTGGTTAGATTACTTGAGTGTGAATTATTGGAAATGGGGCTAAATCAGGTTGAAGTATGTGAGAAAGGTTATTTAATGGCAACTCTGCCATCGAATGTTTCGAAAAAAATTCCGATAATTGGATTCGTTGCTCATGTCGACACCAGTCCTGATGTACCAGCAGAGGGCGTAAATCCTTTAATCATAAAGAATTATGATGGTGGAGATATAATTCTTAACAAGGATAGAAACATAATACTATCGCCTAAAGAATTCCCGGAACTTCAGAATTACCGTGGTCACACAATTATTACTACAGATGGGACAACATTGCTGGGTGCCGATGATAAAGCTGGTGTAGCTGAAATAATATCAGCTATTGAGTATCTTACAGAACACCCTGAAATAAAACACGGGGAAATAAATGTTTGTTTTACGCCGGACGAAGAAATATCCAGGGGAGTTGATCATTTTGATATTAAAAAGTTTAATTGTGATTTTGCCTATACAATTGATGGAGGAGAAATTGGAGTGATCGAATATGAGAATTTCAATGCAGCTATTGCCAACGTTACTATTAATGGCCGCAATATTCATCCGGGAGTTGCCAAAGACAAAATGATCAATTCTGTTTTATTAGCAATGGAAATAAATTCTCTCCTTCCTCCTAAAGAGCGGCCTGAGCATACGGAATCTTATGAGGGCTTCTTTCATCTTATTGATTTCTCTGGAAAAGTTGAAATTACAAAACTCAGATATTTGATCCGTGATCATGACAAGGATCTTTTTGAGTCAAGGAAAACTTTGCTCAAAGATATCGCTTCAGAACTGAACACAAAATATGGTATTAATGTCATTAAGCTAAATATAAAAGACCAGTATTATAATATGAAGGAGAAAATAAGTAGTCACATGCATATAATTGAACTTGCTAAAAGAGCTATGATCTCAGTAGGGGTTACTCCTATTATCAGACCAATCAGGGGAGGAACAGATGGAGCAAGACTTTCCTACATGGGATTACCTACGCCAAATATTTTTACAGGTGGACATAATTACCACGGCAGATACGAATATATACCCCTGGAATCCATGATTAAAGCCACACAAACCATTGTCAAAATAGCTGAACTTAACTACAGTGATTCAAATGGTTAATCTATTTGTATTTCTAATAT
>CAZKMG010000024.1:12635-18212 GCA_964553465.1 uncultured Bacteroidaceae bacterium | reverse complement strand
CATCGATGAATGAATTAGTAATCTCCAGGAAAAAATCAAGATTTACTTTGTAATTATGGCAAACCTCTTCAACAGTTTTTTCACCAAATCCGAGTTTTATATCAAACCTGGTAATTATGGGCAGAAGGGAGTAATTGTAAAGCAACACATCGGCCATTTTCATTTCGGATGTAATGTTCATATCATGTAAAATTTTAGACGAAAAACAAAAACCAGATTGTCTGTCAAATCTATATTTATTAATTAAAAAAAAATTTATTCAAAACCTTGGATTAATTCTTAATATACGATTTACAAATAATAAGAGAATACTTAAACTGGGTAAAGTCGATATTTAAAGACCTTCCACATCCTTTTCACGCAAACCATATCTTTCGTTTTCTTCTAAATTTCCTATAGGTTCAACATGAACAACAATATCATAAACATTGGGTATATTTTCTTTTATACTATTTTCTACCTGTTGAACGATCTCATGAGCTTTCTGGACAGTTATTGTCGGATCTACTTCTATATCCATGGAAATCATGTTATAAGAACCAATTTTCCTTACTCTCACACGGTGTGGATTCTTTGCTCCTTTAACTTTTCTTACAGCACTGAATAGTTCACAATAGAGAATCGGATCCTTCATTCCATCCATTAATTCTGTATTTGATTGAAAGAAAATCTGGATAGCTACTTTCATAATCCATAAGCTCACTATCAGTGCAGTAATAGAATCAAGCAAGGGGAGTTTTAATATAAAAGTAAAAAATAAACCTGCCAGAACAGTAAGGGATATGATTACATCATTTTGCATATTGCGCGCATTTGCAATAAGCATAGCACTATTATAGTTTTTACCTTTAGATTTAAGGAAGATAGAAAGACAAATTTTACCTGCTATTGAAAAAAGAGTCACATAAATTGCCAGGTATGTTGGAGGTCGTATAATTTGTGAGTCAAAGAGCCTTTCAATAGTTGAAATTGCCAGCTGGGCGCCTGCAAAAAAAATTACAAATGAAAGGGCTTTTGTTGCCATAGTATCAGCTTTTTCATAACCATATGGGAAACGTATATTTGGTGGTTTTGAAATTATCCTTGCGGTTACGAGGGTAATGATTGAGGTTACGATATCTGTAAATGAATCAATTCCATCAGCTACGACAGCAAGGCTTCCAGCCACCAATCCTAGAATTATTTTTAGTAAAGCCAGTGCAGCATTTCCAAAAATACTTACCCATGACGCCTGAATAATAATCTTTTGTCGTTTGTCCATAAAATAAAGATATCGGATATAATAAGCTAATTAAATAAATACGCCATAAAAAAAGAATATGGACTAGCCTTGTTATAAAGTATTATAGATGTGTTTTGTTCGTCTGTAATACTATGCGGATTATATTCCGAAAGGATAAGGTATAGTTTATTTTAATTTTACTATGAAACGAGCATGAATTTAACATGTTTAAATTCACAAAAGAGCATGTTTAAATTCATCGCGAGTTCCATGTGACCATAAAAAATAAAAATTTAAACACATGAAAAAAATCTAATGAAAGAATTGCATCATTAATATTCTTAAAATATTAGTAAAAAATAGCTATGTTTGGTTTGGTCAACGAAGGGTAAGGATCATTTATATTTACTTATTTCGCCTTTCCCTGGTTAGCGACAGCCTCCATTGCTTTTTTTACAGCCACTTCATCTCCCAGATAATAATGTCGGATTGGTTTCAGGTTTTTATCCAGTTCGTAAACCAATGGTAATCCGGTAGGTATATTTAATTTTAATATTTCCTCATCGCTCATGTTATCAAGGTATTTTACCAGAGCTCTCAGACTATTACCATGTGCTGCTATAATTACTTTTTTACCTGATTTAATAGCAGGAGCTATTGTTTCATGCCAGTATGGAAGAAATCTATTGACAGTATCCTTGAGGCACTCGGTAAAAGGAATATCTTTAGGATTCAAATTACTATATCTGGGATCATTACCAGGGAATCGAGGATCTTTTTTTTCAAGAGCTGGTGGTGGGATATCATAGCTGCGTCTCCAAATCAGGACTTTTTCTTCTCCATGTGCAGCTGCCGTTTCAGCTTTATTTAATCCTTGAAGAGCCCCATAATGTCTTTCATTAAGCCGCCATGATTTTTCAACTGGAATCCAGAGTAAATCCATTTCATCCAGCGTAAGCCATAATGTACGAAGTGCTCTTTTTAAAACTGAAGTGTATGCGATATCGAAAGTAAACCCCTTTTCTTTTAGTACCTTACCAGCACTTATACCTTCAAGTATACCTTTCTCTGTTAGATCAACGTCAGTCCAGCCAGTAAACCTGTTTTCAAGGTTCCATTGGCTTTCACCATGTCTTAGAAGAACCACCGTGTACATAATTTTTTTCTTTAGTTGTGATAATTAAAATTAGCCTTTAATCAGGAATACAAAGATAAGGATCATTGTAAATTGTGAAAACAAAAAATTGTATTAATCGGCAAGATAATAAAGGACAAAATATATTAATTATCATTTATTTCACCTTTATATTTATACCCAAGTTCATTTATAGTCTTTTCAGCCAGGGCAAGGTCGATTTGAACTCCTTCGATTTTTACTTTACCTGATGAAAGATCGGCTTCGGTAAAGCTGATACCGGAGATTTTTTTAAGATTATTTTCAACAGTTGCCTTGCAATGGGTACAAGTCATACCTTCAACTTTAATAATTTTAAAATTCATTTCCTTTAATTTAAATGGGTTATTTAAATTATTTGTTTTCTTAAAATAGCGAATTAAATATTTTCTTACTAATCCGTTGATCATTAATATAGTAAGTATAATTGCGGATGCTATCTGAAGCCAGTTTGGAAGTATACTATGTTGATGAGTCCCAACGTGAATATGTCGAATAGCATTTAGAAATAGCTCACGGGGTAAAAATTCATTTATAAGAATTCCAAAAAACAGAGCTCCTGCTATGATTGAGAACAGGTAAGTGAATAAAGTTTTTTTGCCCATCGTGTTTCCAATAACAGTAATGGTTGCAGCATTTGTTGCCGGACCAGCCATAAGGAAAACAATAGCTGCACCAGGTGAAAGTCCTTTAAGCATAAGTACAGCAGCAATGGGAACTGATCCAGTAGCACAGACATAAAGAGGGATTGATATTAGAAGAACAATTAACATACTCAGGTAATCATTCTTAAGATAGCGCAGGAAAAAATCATCTGGTATAATTACGGCAATAATAGCAGCAATTAGCAACCCTATAACCAACCATTTAACAATATCTTCCAGAAATTCGACAAAAGCATAATGCAGCATTTCCATTATGCCAACCTTTTTATCAGGAATATTTTGGGGCGGATTATGTTTTTGATTACTAAGTCCAGTTTTTCTATTTACGGTATAGTTAGTAAGTAAACCCCCTAAAACACCTGTAAACAAAGCAATAACCGGTCTCAATACGGCCATTGGCCATCCAAGTAGTGACCATGTAACAAATATAGAGTCAACTCCGGTCTGAGGAGTTGAAATAAGAAATGATACTGATGATCCTTTAGATGCACCACTTCTAAAAAAAGAAACACCAGTAGGAATAACTCCACAACTGCACAAGGGAAGAGGAATGCCAAGAAGAGCTGCATTAATCACTGAAGAAGAATTATTTTTGCCAAGATATTTCGTCATTTTTTGAGCAGGAAACCATGCATATAACAGGCCTGCGAAAAGAAATCCAAGCATAAGATATGGGGCCATTTGTATTGTCAAACCCACTAATTCATTCCAGAATCGAATCGCCCACTCCATGTTTAATTAATCTAAATTAAAATACAAAAGTAATAAGAAAGAATTGAAATCATTGGTCTCATCTTTGTTTTCTGATTCTCTATATGAGAAAAAATATTAAATAAGTGAAATATATAAAATGGGCAGACGATGTGAAATAAGGATAATAAGTCGGACAGAAAGATAAATAAACAAAATGTTCTACCCTGATGAGCGATAAATTTTTATTATTGGATTTATCCTTAAAGGCAAATATTTTAGTATTACTTTTTAAAAGGAGAAGGAGTTCGTCCTTTCCTGACAGACCAAATCAGAAGTCCAATACCAGTTAAAACAAAGGGAATACTAAGTAGCTGGCCCATGTTCAGGTGGAGTTGACTTATCATATTTACCTCGAAATCAGACTGTTCATATTTAAGATATTCTATAAAAAAACGAGCTGTAAAAACAGATATTAGAAACAATCCGAAAATAAATCCTTCTTTTAATTTTGGACCATATTTTCTCATAAGCCAATATAAAACAATGAAAATAAGCAAGTAACTAAGACTTTCATAAATTTGTGTAGGATGACAAGGAAGGTGTTTTCCTAAGAGAGCACCGGTATTAGGATCGAAAAAGTCGACTCTGCTTCTGTCCCTGACAAAGGAGAATCCCCATGGTAATGAAGTTGGGCGGCCATATATTTCCGAATTCATAAGGTTTCCCATCCGAATAAAGAATCCACCAAGAGCTGCAACTAAACTAATCCTGTCCATAAACCACAGGTATGACATTTTATTTTTTCTAACAAATAAATAAAGGGCGACAAGAATTCCAATGCCACCGCCGTGGCTTGCAAGTCCACCCTCCCAGATTTTAATTATTTCAAAGGGATGTCTTAAATAATAGGCTGAATCATAAAAAAAACAATGCCCAAGCCTTGCTCCAACAACAGTACCGATAGCAATATATA
The DNA here is from genome assembly GCA_964553465.1 of uncultured Bacteroidaceae bacterium. Classification (GTDB taxonomy): domain Bacteria; phylum Bacteroidota; class Bacteroidia; order Bacteroidales; genus CAZKMG01. The sequence continues at coordinate 13,485 of CAZKMG010000024.1, read as the reverse complement.
AAGTCAGCTGATCCAGTAAATCGATTTTAAGTCCTTCTTTTTTGAAAAAACGTGTAAAAAGAATATACCCGAAAAAAAATGTAGCTGCAAACAGCAGGCCATACCAGCGGATGCCAAAATTATCAGAAAAGCGGACTAACCAGGGATCAACATCCCATACAATTTTTAATATATCCATGATATACCAATTGAATTTGAATCTAAACTTACAAAAAATAATAATAATGGAATTACTATGTGCAAAAATAGAATAATTCGGATGTTAATCGAATAAAAATGGGAATGAATAGAGTATTTCTATTTTTTTTAATGTGAGCGAAAGGAGGAATAATTCCTTAACCATTTTATAACTCAGTCTTACATAAAAAATTCTTTGTAAGTTTGTAAGCATTAAAATGAAACCTTTTGAAACGCCATTTTGTTAATATTTTTCTTTTTTCATTCTTTATTTTCGCGGGATGCGCAAAAATGGGATCTTTAACCGGGGGACCCAGAGACGAAACTCCTCCAAAGTTAATAAGCAGTGAACCATTAAATTATACTACCGGTTTTACTGGTCAGAAAATTGAAATAACTTTTAACGAATATATTGTCCTGAAAGATATTAGCAGAGAGCTGATTATCTCTCCCCCATTAAAAGAAAAACCAGATATCAGAATAAAGAACAAAAGTATTTTAATAGATCTTAAAAATGAACTTAAAGAAAATACGACATATACATTAAATTTTGGCAAAGGAATAACCGACAACAATGAAGGTAATCCACTTACTAATTTTGAATTTGTATTTTCCACAGGTAATTTTTTAGACTCACTTTCTGTAGAAGGAAGAGTTTTGAATTCTTTTGATT
>CAZKMG010000024.1:0-12625 GCA_964553465.1 uncultured Bacteroidaceae bacterium | reverse complement strand
TTCAAAAGATCCCTTGAGTGTGATGTTATATGTGAATAAAGAAGATTCCATCCCATTAAAAGAAATCCCAGTTTATATTGGTAAAACGGGCCCAAAAGGATTCTTCCGAATTAATAATTTACGAGCTGATACCTATAAAATTTTTGCACTTAAAGATCAGAACTACAATTATTTATTTGATCTTTCAAATGAAGAGATCGCTTTTGAAGATACTTTCATTACGTTAACACCTGAGTTTTTAAGAACATTACCTAAACGTATTGAAAAACAAGATAGTGTAATTGAGAATCAGGAAAAATCTAAAATTAATGAAACTGATTCACTTACAGTAATTCAAAAGGATAGCATTAATAGAAAATACAGTTTACCTGCGATATATGTAGATATGTTTTATTTTACTGAGGAACCGAAGGTTCAGTATTTAACATATAGTCAAAGACAAACCCCCGAGCATCTTGAATTTGGTTTTAATCTTCCTCTTAAAAAAGCACTGTTATTTAAGCCATTAAATTTTGAACCTTTGGTTGATTGGTACCTAATGGAAACAAATTTGACAAATGATAGTTTTAATATTTGGATAATGGATTCCACTTATATTAAAATAGATACGCTAAATATAGAATTACGTTATCCAAGTATTGATACTCTTGGGAATTCTTATTTGAAAAATGATACAGTAGTGTTTTTATTCAGGAAACCGGTAAAGGTGAAATCAAAAAGGAACGAAGAAAAGGAAGTTATTGAAATTCCAAAACTTGGAATAAGCACTATCAGAAATAAATCAAAGCTTGATCTGAACCGTCCAATTCCATTCAGATTTACATTTCCTCTTGAAAAAACGGATACATCCCTAATAGAGCTTTATATGACTAAAGATTCTGTTGAACAAAGGATTTCCTATAATTTAGAAAAAGATAGCATTTCTTTAAGAAAATTAACTTTGCACAATGATTGGTTAGATAATACTTCATACCGGATGTTAATTTTGCCAGGAGCATTTACTGATATTTACAATAATACAAATGACACCTTGAAATTTGATTTTAGCACACCGGAAAAAGATTCATACGGCACATTAATTTTTACATTATCAGGAGTTGAAATGCCCATGATAGTGCAGTTAATGAAAAATAAAGGTAATGTTTTGGAAGAAAGATATATTACAAATGATTCGAGGTTAATTCTTGGGTACCTTAATCCTGGAGAGTTTAAATTAAAAATTATTTATGACCGAAATGGTAATAAAAAATGGGATACTGGTAATTATTTAAATCATTTACAGCCTGAAAAAGTTGAAAATTTAAAAGATGAAATAACGATTCGTGCTAACTGGGAATTAGAGGTTAAATGGTCTCCAGGTGATGATTAAGAATTTTCTTTCAATTCGTTCCACATCAGGGCTCCTGCTCCAAGGACTGCAACATTTTTGTCAAGCAATGCAGAAGACATAATTTTCACTTTGTTTCTATAAATTGGAAGAAGGTATTGTTCCATATATTTTTTTGTAGGGACAAATATCAAATCACCAGCATAGGCTAATCCACCAAAAAGAAAAATAGCTTCAGGACTGGTATGGGCAACAGCGTCGGAAAGTTTCATTCCAAGCATTTTTCCTGTAAAATCGAATGCTTTAAGAGCAAGAACATCTCCTTTGAGAGCAGCGTCGCTAATCATTTTTGCGGAAAGCTTATTAAATGAAATATTTCGAAATTCACTGGGATCATTTTCGTTAGCCATTATCTCAAATAAGGTCCGTTTTATTCCTGGAGCCGAAACATATGTTTCGAGGCAGCCTTTTTTCCCGCAAGCACACTGTCTTCCCTCCGGAATCGCAATAGTATGCCCCAATTCCCCGGCGAATCCATCATGACCATAAACAACTTTACCATCAACCACGAATCCACTGCCTAATCCTGTACCTAAAGTAATCATTATAAAATGTTTCATTCCCTTTCCATTACCATAAATCAACTCACCAAGAGCGGCAGCATTTGCATCATTTGTAACGGTAACCGGCAGGTTATAGTGTTGTTTGAAAAGACCGGAAAGATTAATATAACCCTTCCACCTAAGATTTGGAGCGTGTTCAATAGCTCCTGTGTAATAATTACCATCGGGTGCACCAACTCCTATCCCAAGCACTTCATATTTTTCATCTTTCTGAAGAACTAAAAGTTTTCCGCACAATTCGCTTATAAAATCTTCCACTTTTCTGTGCTTATCGGTTTGCAGTGATCCTTCACAGGTTAAACCTCCCGATTCAGAAACAAATCCGAACTTTGTATAGGTACCGCCAATATCTATTCCAATAACCACTTTTTCCATGGTCACAAATATAATAATTATAATTAATTACATACATCACAATAGATAATTGATCCCTTTATAATTAAGGTTTCAACAATATTCATTTTACTGATGATATCGAAAAAAATAATACAATTTCAACGACCCTTGAGTTATTAATTGCACTTTTCTTTCTTTGATCAAGGAGATCCATTCATGTAAAAATATCTTCCAATTAAATAATGTGAAATAAGGAACTGAAAATTTAATGAATGTGAACTTGTAATTCAAATTATCAATGTCTGAACCATTATATTAAAATATTATTTAAATTAGCTGGTAATTAACTTATGACCTTTCAGATGAAACATATATGAATTTAATTCAATAATTCGTATGAAAATATATTTCAAAGTTTCATTGAACTGGCAATTATAAATTTATAAAGGATGAAAAATTTTATTGTTCCTATTGATTTTTCAAAAGATTCCCTAAAAGGGTTAGATATAGCGGTTCTTTTCTCTCAGAAAATGTTTGTTAATATACAAATGGTTTATGTTCAAAAGGCAAGTGATGATTATCGCCCAGGTTCTTTTGAAGAGGAACATAAATTTGCTGATACCAATTTCAAAAAAATCATGGAGGAGTATGAACCAAAGTTAAAGAACAATTCCAAGCTTAGATATATAATCAAAAAGGGAAGAATTTATAAAGAAATAGTTAACCAGGTAGAATCATATAATGATGGTGTTATATCTGCTTCAACTCATGGAGCTTCAGGTTTTGAAGATTTTTTTATTGGGAGTAATGCATTTAAGATCATTTCATCCACAGGTAAGCCTGTTTTTACGATAAACAAAGGACACGCACCAAAAGATATAAAAAAAATAGTTGTACCCTTGCGCCTGCATGTAGATACAAGGCAAAAGGTTCCTTGGGCTGCAGATATTGCAGAACTTTTCGGAGCCGAACTTCACCTGATTTCAATTTCTGCCACAAAAAATAAAAAAGATAACGCACGTTTAAATGCATATCATGCGCAGAGTATTAATTATATTAAGAAAAGAAAAATTAATGTTATTTCTAATAAATTAACAGGTGATGATTTATCAACAATGGTGATTACTTATGTAACAGCTATTGGAGCAGATCTAGTGGCTATTATAGCTGACAAACCAACTGGATGGAATCTGATGATGGGAAGTTATGTACAAGATATTCTCAATAAGTGTCCAGCTGTTGTACTTAATATCACTGCACGAGAAAAACATATACCTCTAGGATTTGTTTCTACAGGAGATTATCAAGATTAAGAAACTTTAACTTCTTTAAGAAATTCACGTACAAGGATCTTTTGCTGAATAGAAACTGGTAGAATTTTATTCAACACATATATTACCCGGTTTATTAAACCAGGTATAATAAGAAATTTATCTTGCATAATTCCCTTTATGGCAATTCTTGCGACTTTATCAGCCCTAATAATGGTTAATTGGGCTATTTTTCCATGACTACTGATTCTTAAATTTGTACCGGCATTTGTTCTTACACCATTTGGGCATAATACAGAAACAGATATTGATGTGTTTTTAAGCTCATAACGTAATGCCCTGCTGAAATTTACAACGAATGCTTTTGTTGAAGAATACAGACTTTTATACGGAATTGAGAAAAAAGCTGAAAGACTTCCAACGTTGAGTATATATGATTTATCATGCGTTTTCAAAACAGGAATGAATAATCTGGTAAGCAATACGAGAGCCCTGATATTTACTAGAATACGGTGGTCATTATAACTCAGATCAGATTTTTCGAAAACAACGGTTCCGGCTAATCCAGCATTATTGATAAGAATTCTTACAGGATAATTATTTTTCTTTGTCCATTCAAAAACCTCCTCTGGGGAATCTAGCTTTGATAGATCTGTTTCGAGAAAATCTGTTTTGATGTTATAAGTATTTTTAAGTTCTATTGAAACATCTTCTAATTTTTCACCCGGAAGGGATACTAATAAAAGGTTCATACCGAGACTTCCGCAATGAAAGGCCAATTCTTTTCCAATACCTGAACTGGCTCCTGTAATCAGAGTGTAGGATTTATCGGTCATAATATTTTAATTATTCATTACACAACCAGTCAATTGTTATTTTAGCACCGGATATAAATTCCAAAGGATGGTAACCTAATTCTTCTTCAGCTTTTTTGGAAGAAATCATCCAATTATGATTAAATTTTCTTACCAATGATGGAGTTAAACTGGGTTTAAACCCTGTAATTTTATTAATCAGTTGCATATTCCAGGATATTAAAAGTGTTAAGAAAACAGGAATCCGAATCATAGTAATTTTTTTACCGATAATTCCAGATAGAATATTAAATAATTGAAGGTAAGTCAAATTTTCTCCGCCCAACAGATAACGTTCTCCTGATTTTCCTTTTTCCATTGCTAGAATATGACCAGTAACTACATCTTCGACAAATACATAATTTCCAATGCTTTTCCCATTTCCGGGTATAAATCTCCATTTACCCTGAATATATTTCTTAATAAGACGCGTAACTCCGTTGCTCTCGCTTAATAAACCCGGGCCATAAATACGTGTAGGATTAACGATAATGATTTCCACACCTTTAAGAGCAATAGTTTTCAAAACCTCTTCAAGAATTGCTTTTGAATATTCATAATCAAGAAAATATATTCCTGGATTTGGGAAGTCTTCATCAATGTATTCATTTAAACCGGAAGGACCAAGAACTCCAGCAGTTGAAGTACAAACAAATCGTTTAACACCCTCAGTCAAGCCTGCCCTGATAACATTCATACTTCCCTCGATGTTAAGACGGTAGATAAGAGATGTATTCTTATGCAATATTTTTGTAAAAGCTGCTGTATGATATATTTGTGAACATCCTGATACAGCATTAAGAAGACTGTTAAAATCCAGTATATCTCCTTTGAATAATTTAATATTTGGATGAACAAGTGTTTCAATATTTGTTTCAGACCGATAAAGAGCATGAACCATATGACCATTTTCGGCGAGTCTTATTGCAAGACGGCTTCCTAAAAATCCATTTGCACCAGTTACAAATATTTTCATTTTTGAAAATTTTTAAGTATCATCTGAGGATGGGCATGTAAAGAAAACCATTCATTCGAGAGAGCCAAAATAATATGTGTGAAGACAGCTACCCAGATACTACCAGTTTTATAAGTTAGAGTGCAAAGAATCATGCCAAATGGAATAGTACCAAGGGTTTCTTTATATCCTTTTGGAAGATGAAACAGGGAATAAATAATCAGGTTTAACACAAAGGCAGGCCAAAAACCAAAAAAGGTCAGGGGTAAAAAGAAAAACAATCCCCTGAACATAAATTCGTAAGCTAACAGGTAAAAAGACCAGCTTAATCCACTCATAATCAGAATTGTAAATGACCATTCATTTACTCTAATCTGAGGATACATTTGAAGATTCGATTGTGATCTTGAATTAAGGTAGGTGAGAGGCAGGATAATCACTCCAAGAATCCCAGTCCATATAATTGATTGAAGATCTGGAGCAACAACTCCAAAGGCAGATAAATCTCTTTTTCCAGAGGCAAAAATAAGTAATAATGGGATGATCCCGTAAAACATAATTCCAAGAACCCTTTGAAGCATAACGAATCTGACATCACCAGGCTGGAAATTTAAAAACTTCTTTATCCTCTCAGATTTCCCAATGAAAAAACTAAGTAAAAAGCCAAGGCTTGAGATTAGGAAAGCAAAAATAAAAATCAAAGTATTTTGATTTCCACTAAATATTGTAATAAAACTAATCATGATTTTTCAAAATTAAAAATAAGAATTTGTTAGAAATTATTTTAATAAGAATAGCTAATAATATCTTATGTGAATTTATGAGTACCGGGAATTAAAGTTGTCTTTTTCTGTAAAGAATATTATCTCTAATCGTTTGCGTTTACTTTTTCACTGAGGTTTCATCTTAAAGGTATGTTTATAATACAAATTGAAGTTAATATAGATTTGTCAACTAACTTACAATAGATCAATTGTGGTTGCGTAGTTCGTTAACAAGGTCCCCGGAAACTTTTTCAACAATGTATCATGCTTTCAGTCAAGAAATATATCGGGAGAAATTCCTGTAACAATATTATAGGTAAAGTCAGGGGTTTATTATTATGCGTTCATTATTCATTTAGTAAAACCAGGTAAGGAGCATGTTTTCAGTAAATTATCAAAATGTTATTGCCATTATAAAAATATCGTGGTATTTTTATTATATTAAATATTTAAACATGCTGAAAGAAAATTTTATAGCTTTTATAGAAAGCAGTATAATTTCAAATTGGAAAACCGAAGCATTAGCTGATTACAAAGGGGGAACATTTTCATATCAGGATGTAGCTTTCCAGATGGCGAAACTTCATATTATTTTTGAAAAATCAGGGATTGAAAAGGGAGATAAAATTGCTCTGATTGGAAAAAATTCTGCTGCATGGGGAATTTGTTTCCTATCGGTGATCAGTTATGGCGCTATAATCGTTCCAATATTGCCTGATTTTACATCTGAAGATGTCCATCATATTATTAATCATTCAGATTCGGTTATGCTGTTGGTAGGGGACCATCTCGTCGAAACTATTCAATATGAAAAGATTCCTGAAATAAGGATTACTATGAAAGTGAACGATTTTTCGCTTCTTCACGCCATAGATAGGTCCGGTACAGAAAATATTTTTAATAATCTGGAAAATTTTTTTATTGAGAAGTACCCTGGTGGACTTACGCCTGACAATTTTCATCTGGTGCATGTTCCAAACCAGGAACTTGCAGAAATCAGTTATACAAGCGGAACAACGGGGTTTTCAAAAGGAGTAATGCTTCCGCATAACAGTTTGATTGCTAACATCAGATATGCACATGAAAATATGCCATTACAATCGGGTGATAAGATCGTTTCTTTCCTCCCTCTAGCACATTCATATGGCTGTGCATTTGAGTTTTTATTTCCATTTACCCTTGGTTGTCATATCACTTTCCTGGGTAAGACCCCTTCTCCCCAGGTCATTATGCAGGCTTTTAAGGAAATCAGACCAAAGTTAATACTGGCCGTACCTCTTGTAATTGAAAAAATTTACAAAAAACAAATCCTTCCACTTATAAGTAAACCATTAATGAAGATTTTATTGGTTACACCTGGAATCAAAAGGATTTTACATAATAAGATCAGGCATAAACTAGTAAGTGTTTTCGGTGGAAATTTTCATGAGGTTGTTATTGGAGGCGCTGCTTTTAATAAAGACGCAGAGATTTTCTTCAAAAAAATAAAATTTCCTTTTTCAATTGGTTATGGTATGACAGAATGTGGACCTCTGATCTCATACGCTGGTTGGGATAAGGCCAAACTTGGTGCAGCCGGAAAAATTGTGAGCACAATGGAAGTTACAATTGATTCTGCAGATCCTTATACTCAAACTGGGGAAATTATGGTAAGAGGTGAAAACGTAATGTTGGGATATTATAAGAATGAAAAAGCAACAAGGGAGGTTCTTGACGGTGAAGGGTGGTTGCATACCGGTGATCTTGGAAATATTGACAATGAACATTTCATTTTTATCAACGGAAGAAGCAAAAGCATGATACTAGGACCCTCAGGCCAGAATATTTATCCGGAAGAATTAGAAGCAAAGATAAATAACATGACTTTTGTGCAGGAATCAGTTGTTATTGAAGAAAATCAAAAATTAGTTGCCTTGATTTATGCTGATAAAGAGCATATGGATCAAAAGGGAATTGATGAGGTGAAACTTGTAGATATTTTAAACGAGCATAAAAAAAACTTAAATCATATAGTGCCTTCCTATATGAGAATTTCGGAATTCAGGTTACATCAGGAAGAGTTTGAGAAAACACCAAAAAAGAGTATTAAAAGATTTCTTTATACGTAATTAAAGCATAATCAATAAATTAATTCACTATTCTCATCCTGATTTTAGTGATGAGTGAACCTATTTCGGAAATAATTGCAGGAGATATATCGATCTCATATTCAGAGGCAGAAATAAGGCCATTAACGGTATCAAATGTAAAGCTATCCTGGCTATAAAAAATTTCAAATTTATCAAAACTTTTTTTGAGTTGTTTCAACATGAGAATATATTCAGTGATATTTAAATCGTCCTGATAATTATTTAAAAGGGAGATAAGGCTGTTAAGGGAATATTTTTGCTCAGCAATTCTGTCCATTATTTCCATATTCTCTGAATCTGATTCTGTAATTTTGCAAGCAATATATAAGGCTTCAATCCAACCTCCCATAACGATCAAAGCGGCATATGAATCTTTTTCATTATCCTTTAAAAATTTTTCTGAACGTTCATAAATATCTCCGGTAAGCTTTGTAAGTGAATCCTTATCATCGTGATATTTATCCAGGGCATTAATAATATCCTGGTAATATGATTTTGGGATTCCCAGTTTTTCAATGAGGAGTTGAATTGTAGAAAAATATTTAGCTGTTGAAGCTGTTTGCCCAAAAATTCTGGTATAGCTCAAATCGACACCATACAAGCCTAAGTTAAGTGCCATTTGATTTGGATTTGAATATCTTGAAATATTATCTGCTGAATTAAGAAATGCGGGATTATAATTTGCACCGGCACGTTCAAATATCCTAGACATTTCAGTAGGTAGCGACATATTATAAAAAATTTGACGAACTTTTATTTTTGGTTCAGAGGTCTCATCTTCAAGCGCAATAGGAACATTTTCTTTTTGTGTTGAACTATTTTTGCATCCAGGAAATGAAGGCAATAACAATAAGATAATGAGAATTATTTTTAAGTGTGTACCCATAACAAAATTTTACAAATAAAATAAATATTTTAAAACACCATACAGGGGATAGATAAAATGGTCAATGTTAGATTAATTTTCTGATTTTCATTGCTTCAATGATTATATTGACTATTTCTTCAGGATCAAGATTCATACAATTGAAAGAAATATCCACACGAGAATAGTCAGTTCCCTTACCCTGAAAATAATCCCGGAATTGCGCTCTTTTTTTATCTATTTCGAGACAATACTTTTGTGCTTCTTCGATGGAAAGGTTATGTTTTTCACTAGTTCTGAGAGCCCTCCATTCCAAAGGTGCTTCTAGTTGAATATGTAAGGATTTTGGGATATCCCTGGTAATTGCTACCCCGCCTCTTCCAACAATTACAGCATTACCTTCATCAGCAAAATTACGAATTACTTTTGCGATTGTGTTCCGGATTTTACGGTCAGGTTTATAAAATCTTTTTGTATAAGAAAGCAATAAATCCTCCAGGACCCCATGAGTTTTATAATCAAATACATATTGTATTTCTGCCAGATCCACACCCAGTTCTTTTGCTGATTCTTCCATAATTTCCTTACTGATCCATTTCCAAGGAATTGTTTTGCCAGACTTGATATTATGCTTGTTAAGCTTATCAGTCAGGGAAGTAGCAATCTTTTTGGCCGGACATCCCAACTCTCTTGATATTGTTACGACAGGTCCAGGAAAAGGCTGATTAGACAAAGTTTCATGGTATCTGTCAGTAAGATATTTTGAAAGATCAATTTTCATTTGAGTAAGGAATTTAAGATAAATTTAAGGTTTAAATCAAATTGAGTCAAGAATCCATAAAAGTTAAATAAACTAATCATTAATTCACACAAAAAAATATGGTAAAGCTTTAAATTAGTACTAACGACTTTTATATCCGGCTAAGAATGAAATAATGGTTCTCTCACCCAGCGCTCCGGAAATTGTTTTGCGTACATTATTCAGGTCAATAACCTGTTTTTGAAGATGGGCGACCTTTTGTATATCTCCTTTTTTACTGGCGTTGTCAATTTTTTTATACAATTCATTCAATGCATTAAAAATAATTCGATTTTTGTACGCCAGTATAGATTTTGGAACTTCAGTTCCAAGATTTTCACCAGGTAATCCGATGTAAGTATCTTTCCTGCGCCAAACTTTACTTAGTTCATATCTGGATGTATAAATATCAACGGATAATTCCCGAATCCGGTTGTCTTCATGATAAATAAAATATCTTTCACTTAATGATTCACCTCTTTCAATAAGATGATCTACATATTCAAAGATTTTTTTATAAACGAGATTCTTAAATTCCAGGTTATCATTTTTAATTTCTCTGGTTATGTAATGAGCTACAGATATTTCATTATTCTCTTCTGAGGGCAAGCGAAGAATATCATTTCCAAATTTTAAAAGAAAATATATAATATCATGTTCTTCCGGTTCTGAATATACCTCTTCGATAAAAGCAGGGACAGAAGGTTGAGATGGAACAACAGAAGAAATTTTTTCGGTGGTACGGATATTCCATTTACCTTCAAGAGACCGTTTTCGGTTTTTATTAACTTCTGAATACAGGATTTTTTCGTCCACTCCAAGTAGCATTCCACATTCTTTGATATAAACTGCCCGGTTAATATTATTAGGGATAACAGATATAGATCTGACAATATCTGCAATAAGGTTAGCTTTCCTTACAGGATCATGCATTGAATCCTTCAGGAGGATTTCGGATTTGAAGCTAATAAAATCTTTTTCATGACTATGAATAAATTCTTTATAATCTGAAGCATTTTGTTTTTTTGAAAACGAGTCAGGATCTTCCCCAAGAGGGAGAAGTACCGACCTGACATTTAAACCTTCCTCCAGAATCAGATCAATTCCTCTGAAAGAAGCTTTAATTCCTGCTTCATCTCCATCATAAATAATCGTAATGTTTTGTGTAAATCTTTTTATTAGCCTTATTTGATCAGCGGTCAATGCTGTACCCGAAGAGGCTACGACATTTTCAATTCCTGCCTGATGCATTGAAATAACATCGGTATATCCTTCAACAATATAGCACTTATCTGCATTGACGATGGCTTTTTTTGCAAAAAACAAGCCATATAGGATTTTACTTTTGTGGTATATGTCAGATTCAGGAGAATTTAAATATTTTGCAATCTCTCTATCAGATCGGAGCGTTCTTCCACCAAAACCAAAAATATTACCGGATAAACCATGAATCGGGAACATTATCCTTCCTGAAAATCTATCGATCAGAGTATTATTTTTATCAATACTCAAACCGGTTTTAACAAGGTAATCAGATTTATATCCATTTTTCCTTGCTTCATTTGAAAAAGCATCCTTGTTTTCAAAGCTATAACCGAGTTGAAATTTTGCGATTATGTCTTCACGTATTCCTCTTTCCTGCAAATATTTATAACCAACTGCCTTGCCTTCTGCTGAAGTAAGGTTCTTGCTAAAATATTTTTGTGCGAAAGCAGTGACAACTAAAAGACTTTCGCGTTCGTTTTCCTGCTGGATTTCTAAGGAAGTCCTTTCTTTTTCAACTATTTCTATTTTATATTTTTTTGCGAGATAACGCAGTGCATCAGGATATGAAAGCTTTTCATGTTCCATTAAAAATCCTACTACATTTCCTCCTTTACCTGAGCTGAAATCTTTATAAATACCTTTTGATGGTGAAACCATAAATGAGGGTGTTTTCTCATTGGTAAAAGGGCTTAGCCCTTTATAATTCGTACCTGATTTTTTAAGTTGAATGAAATCTGAAATGACTTCAACGATATCAGCTGCATCAAATATCCTATCGATTGTTGTTTGATCTATCATTTTCTAGTACTTATCATTTAATAATCAGCAGTTTAAATGTATATTCTATCTTATACTAAGGTAGCGAATTCATCAGATATAAGGATAGTGTTCGTCTAAATTTATGTTAAATAAAAGCCAGTTTTATATCGAAACGAAAATACTTTTTTTATCAATAGGGATATCATGTAGAAAATAATATTTATTGTTACTTGATTATAATTCACTTTCGTTCCTGACTGAAAGTATTTGATTTTTAATTTTGCTTGCTATAAATATATTGTGTCCCTAAAGAAACAGGCCCAGAGGGAATAATTTTTAGTTGAATAAATAGTAATTCCCAGTTAGCATAGGTCCCAGAGTAACGAAATATTTGAAGAATGAAAATTGATCCGCTATTTGTATAAATACCGAAATGACATCATAAATACAAGGATTGTAATGATATTATTTAATTTTTTCCAGTATTTTTATATCCATGAAATTTATATTGAATGAAGAGATTAGTAGTATTCACCGGTGCCGGGATAAGTGCAGAGAGTGGGCTAAAGACTTTCAGAGAAATGGGAGGATTATGGGAAGAGTATGATGTAATTGATGTTGCGAGTCCGGCAGGTTGGGCAAAAGACATGAATCTTGTTCTGAGGTTTTACAATGAT
>CAZKMG010000023.1:0-18265 GCA_964553465.1 uncultured Bacteroidaceae bacterium | reverse complement strand
TTTATATCAGAGTATGGATTATCAATCTGAAATGATTTATATTCAATATTGAAGTTTACTTCCTGGCTGTTATCTCTATATTTTGAAAGAACGGGTCTTTGTACGCTGGCTAGGACATTAACAATCGGTTCCGTTACAATAAATCTTTTACGAAAAATTACTTGGTCATTATAATCTTCAAATGCTTCAAGTATATAATTACCAGATATAAGAAAATTTACATCCTGATTAGGAAGACTAAGATGATAATGAACATATTTGACATAAGTATTGAATGAAAACTTATAATCATTAAATTGATTCTGAAGAAATCCTTGCATATAGTCCGATTCTGGAATCTGCGATGGATTCCAGTCAAAATCACAATGAGTAATTTTATAATTATAGTTTTTAACACTTTCAGAGATATCATCAAAGCTCAGTTCCAACTTAACATCACCATTCAACTCAATGATGGGATAGCTAAGTTTCCAGCCTTCTCTGTTTAGCTGTATAGTCTTAATACTTTCCTTAAATACTCCCTCCTTAGATGACCAATCATTTGAATACAGAGCACTTGATGCACTCAAAATTAATATTAATGGGGAGAGTATAAAATAGGTTGTGATTCTGTGAACAGTTTTTTTCATGGGGTGTTATTTAACTAACGATAGTTAAATTATTATTTTAACGGAAACTAAAGATACAAATTATATAAATTCTGCTTTATCAGGTAAATTAATTTATATATATATTTATTTGTGCAGATATATTACTTTTTTTAAATCAGGAATAATAAATTTTCTATTTTTGTGATTTATTTTTATCTTAATTACCAATGTTAATATCTGAAACTATCAGAATTCGGAGAGGTTTGAATATAAATCTACTGGGGAAAGCTGACAGGATCTTCCTCCAAGGTGAAAAGTCGTCGCTTTACGCAATAAAACCAACCGATTTTATTGGTATTACACCAAAACTTACTGTGAAACCTGGAGATATTGTTAAAATAGGTTCCACTCTATTTTACGATAAGAAATATCCCGATATAAAATTTACAGCACCTGTTTCAGGTAAAGTTTCAGAGATCATCAGGGGAGAAAGAAGAAGGATTCTTGCTGTAATTATGGAATCTGATGGGACAAATGATTATATCGAATTCAAGAAGGCTGATCCATCAGAACTTTCAAAAAATACTATTCTGGAGACAATCCTTGAGAGTGGTATGTGGCCAGCAATTAGACAACGTCCATATGCTGTAATTGCTAATCCGTCTGACACTCCAAAATCTATATTTATATCTGGTTTTGATACAGCTCCATTAGCACCGGACTATAATTTTTTATTAAATGATTTTGCTTTTGAGTTCCAGAAAGGTATTGACGCTCTCATAAAACTAACGACCGGTAAGATTCATTTAAGTATTGATAACACAGCTGTTCCGGCAAAAGCATATACAAATGTATCAGGGGTAGAGGTTCATAAATTTGAAGGACCGCATCCTGCTGGAAATGTTGGTATTCAAATCCATCATATAGATCCTATAAACAAGGGGGATATTGTATGGTATATTGGTCCGCTTGATGTTGTTCGAATTGGGAAGTTGTTTATAGATGGTAAGGTCGATAATACAGCCTTGATAGCTGTGGTTGGGTCGGAAGTGAAAAAACCTGCATATCATACTGGCATACGTGGTACTTCTATTGGGCCTCTTATAAAAAATAACATAAATAAAGGAGAAGTAAGGTATATTAGTGGAAATGTGCTGACTGGTAGTAAAATTGAAAAGGATGATTTTATCGGGTATTATGATAATCAGTTATCCGTGATTCCCGAAGGTAAATATTATGATTTCTTAGGCTGGGCACTCCCTGGATTTGGAAAATACAGCACATCAAGATCCTTTTTTTCATGGCTTTTACCATCGAAAGAATACAGGCTTGATACAAATTTAAAAGGAGGACGAAGATCATATGTTTTAACGGGAGAATATGAGAAAGTCTTACCTATGGACATATATCCTGTGCACCTGATAAAGGCTATACTAGCTGAAGATATTGAAAAAATGGAAAATCTTGGAATTTATGAAATAGCCGAGGAGGATTTTGCCCTTTGTGAATTTGTGTGCACTTCTAAAACAGAGGTGCAGTCTATTATCAGAAAAGGGTTAGATTTAGTGAAAAAAGAAATGGAATAAAAAGAATAAGTAAGCGGAAAATATTATGAAAGCTTTACGCAAATTTTTGGATAATATCAAACCTGGTTTTCAGAAAGGGGGAAAATTTGAGAAATTACATTCCACTTTTGAGGCTTTTGAATCATTTCTTTTTGTACCGGATAAAGTAACAACCAGCGGAAGTCATATTCGTGATGCAATGGATATGAAGAGGACAATGACCGTAGTGGTTTTAGCTTTAATACCTGCTTTACTTTTTGGTATTTGGAATACGGGTTATATGCATTTCATTTCTCAAGGTATTGATGCTGGGTTCTGGGAAATAGTCTGGTTTGGATTTCTGAAAGTGTTTCCCATTATTGTGGTCTCTTATGTAACAGGATTATCGATTGAGTTCTTTTTTGCCCAAGTCAGGGGGCATGAAGTAAATGAAGGTTTTTTGGTTACAGGATTGTTAATCCCATTAGTATTACCTGTAGATGTACCATTATGGACTGTGATTGTTGCCACTGCATTTACTGTAATAATTGGTAAAGAAGTTTTTGGTGGGACAGGGATGAATATCATGAATCCGGCTCTTACTGCCAGAGCATTCCTGTTCTTTGCTTATCCTTCCCAAATGTCCGGGGAAAAAGTATGGATTGTTGGACTAAACAAAGCCCAGGGTGTAGTGGACGGATTTTCAGGATCAACCATTCTTGGACAAGCTGCACTGAACAATAAAGAATTTATTAATGGAATTGGACATACATATAATGTTTGGGACATGTTCGTTGGTAAAATACCAGGATCAATTGGAGAAACATCTGTGATTGCCATACTTATTGGAGCTATAATTTTAATCTATACAGGTGTAGGCAGTTGGAAAATCATCACTTCGGTTTTTGCAGGAGGTATGGTTATGGGATTATTATTGAATGTGTTTGCAGTGGATGAATTTATGCGACTTCCTTTTTGGGAGCATATGCTTCTTGGTGGCTTTGCTTTTGGTGCCGTATTTATGGCTACAGATCCAGTTACTGCAGCTCAGACTTCCAAGGGAAAATGGATCTATGGATTCCTGATTGGATTTCTGGCAATCCTGATCAGAGTGCTTAACCCAGCATATCCTGAAGGAGTAATGCTGGCAATACTTTTAATGAATGTATTTGCACCCCTGATTGATCATTATGTGGTTGAATCAAATATTAAGAGGAGGTTAAGTAGAGTAAAAGTTGTTGCAAAATAAGCGATTGAACATGAAAAACTTCAGTAATACGTACATTTTTCTTTTTTCGGCTGGATTAGTGATCCTTGTTGCATCGATTTTATCTTTTGTCTCCGAATCCCTTAAACCCTTTCAGGAAAGAAATATCGAGATTGAACAAAAGCAGGATATACTTCGATCTGTGGGTCGGGCAGAAAATGTTAATGATGTTCCGGATAAAAATGCCTATATCGAAGATGAATATTCAAAATATATCCAAAAATCGTTGGTGACAAATTCAAAAGGTGAAATAGTTGAAGGCCTTGATGCCTTTAAAATTACTAATAACCTTAAAGTAGAATTGGCAAAACCGCTTGATCAGAGAGATCTTCCGATATTTATTTATACAGGTGATAAGAATGAAATTAAATATATCATTCCTGTCAGAGGAAAAGGTTTATGGGGGCCAATATGGGGCTATGTTTCCCTCAATGATGATTTCTCTGCAATATATGGAGCCGTCTTCGATCATAAAGGGGAAACACCCGGATTAGGTGCTGAGATTAAAGAAAAATGGTTTCAAGACGAATTTAAAAATAAGAAAATCTTTGACGAAAATGAGAAATTTATATCAGTTGAAGTAGTGAAAGGGGGCACCCCGAAAGATAATCCTTATGGAGTAGATGCTATTTCGGGAGGCACCATAACAAGCAAAGGATTACAGCATATGCTTTTTGATTGTCTGGGTTCCTATGAAAACTATTTTACGTTAAATAAGAAACATGAGTAGTTCTGGCTAAGAAATTTCAAAATACAATATGATCGGTTCATTAACTTAATTAAACACCTGAAAATGACTCAAAAGAGCGAGAGAGAACCATTATTTTCTTCAAAAAACCTTAAGCTTCTAAGGGAACCACTGAATGACAGTAATCCAATTACTGTTCAGGTTCTGGGAATATGCTCTGCACTTGCTATTACAGTTCAAATAAAATCTTCTATTGTAATGGCATTGTCAGTTACGATTGTTACGGCTTTTTCGAACCTGGTTATCTCACTGTTAAGAAACACCATACCACCCAGGATAAGAATCATTGTACAGCTTGTGGTTATTGCCATGCTTGTCATTGTTGTTGATGAGGTACTAAAAGCGTTTGCATATGATGTAAGCAAGCAATTGTCAGTTTTCGTGGGTTTGATTATCACAAACTGTATTATTATGGGCAGGCTGGAGGCATTTGCCATGGCCAATAAACCTTGGCCTGCTTTTATTGATGGAGTTGGAAATGGTGCTGGATATGGCGCAATACTTGTCATAGTTTCGTTTTTTAGAGAAATTCTCGGATCCGGGACGATCTGGGGACTTAACCTATTACCTCAATCATTTTATACATCGGGGTATATGAATAATGGACTTGTTATCCTTCCTCCAATGGCACTGATAATTGTTGGAATTATTATTTGGGTACAGAGGAGCAGGAACAGGAAGCTGATTGATAAATCATAAATAAGATGTGGCAATGGAAAACCTTGTAAATATCTTTGTTAAATCGATCTTTATCGATAATATGATCTTTGCATACTTTCTTGGCATGTGCTCCTACCTTGCTGTGTCAAAGACAGTAAAAACATCAACCGGTCTGGGTATAGCTGTTATTTTTGTGCTGGGTATTACAGTTCCGGTAAATTACCTTATTGAGATTTATCTTCTCCGTCCCGGCGCATTACAATGGTTAAGTGCACGTTTTGTAGAAGTGGATTTAAGCTTTCTAAGTTTCATCATGTTTATAGCAGTAATTGCTTCTATGACGCAATTAGTTGAAATGATCGTTGAAAAGTTTAGTCCCACTCTGTATTCCTCTCTTGGAATTTTTCTTCCCCTGATAGCTGTAAACTGCGCTATTCTTGGAGGCTCTTTATTTATGCAGGAAAGAGAATATGCATCCATTGCTGAAGCAACAGCATTTGGACTGGGATCAGGTGTTGGTTGGTTCCTGGCGATCGTCAGTATTGCTGCGATACGTGAAAAATTAAGTTATTCAAATGTGCCTGCACCACTCAGAGGACTTGGCATTACTTTTATAGTTACAGGCCTTATGGCTATTGCCTTTATGAGCTTTATGGGAATAAAACTATAGTTTATCAAGAAATAAACCCTAAGAATATGATCATCCTTGCCACACAATTTGTCATTATTTTAACCAGCATTGTGGTTTTCCTGGTAGTTATCCTTGGGCTTGTTATTATCCTTCTGTATGCCAGGGCTAAACTAACTCCCCAGGGTGAGGTAACATTAAATATTAATGGTGAAGGTTATAAGGTTAATCCAGGAAGTACAATCCTTGGAACCTTATCTAACCAGAAAATCTTTTTACCCTCAGCATGCGGTGGTGGAGGAACATGTGGTATGTGTAAATGCCAGGTTATCAAAGGAGGAGGAACAATTCTCCCCACCGAGACAGGTTTTTTTACAAGGAAAGAGCAGCAAAATAACTGGAGACTCGGTTGCCAGGTTAAAATCAGAGAGGATATGGATATTTTAATTCCCCCGGAAGTTATGGGAATTAAAAAATGGGAATGTACAGTGCTTTCAAATAAGAATGTTGCAACCTTTATTAAGGAGTTTATAGTTAAGCTACCCGAAGGAGAAGTACTGGACTTTAAATCAGGAGGTTATATTCAGATAGATGTTCCAAAAATAGAAGTCGATTTTAAAGAAATGGAAGTTGAAGAGCAATTTAGAGATGAATGGGACAAATTTAATTTATGGAATCTTAAAATGAAGAATAGCGATGAAACTTTCAGGGCATATTCTATGGCTAATCATCCTGCGGAAGGCAATATTGTTATGCTGAATATAAGGATTGCCACACCTCCCTGGGACAGGTCAAAAGGGGCGTTTATGAAAGTCAATCCTGGTATATGTTCGTCCTATATTTTTTCAAGAAAACCTGGTGATAAGGTTGTTTTGTCCGGACCATATGGTGAATTTCATATTAAAGAAACAAATAATGAGATGGTTTATATTGGTGGTGGTGCAGGGATGGCTCCCTTACGTTCTCATATATTTCATTTATTCCATACACTGAAAACTGACAGGAAAGTCTCCTATTGGTATGGAGCAAGATCAAAAAGAGAAGTTTTTTATGAAGAGGAATTCAGGAAAATTGAAAAAAAATTTCCTAACTTCAAATTTAATATTGCACTCTCAGAACCTATTAAGGAAGATAACTGGACAGGATACACAGGTTTTATCCATCAGGTTGTTTATGATGAATACCTCTCAAAGCACGAAGAACCAGAAGAAATTGAATATTATCTTTGTGGTCCCCCAATGATGAATGATGCGGTACAGAAGATGCTTTATAACCTTGGTGTTCCTGATGAAATGGTTGACTTTGATGACTTTGGAGGGTAAGTTTGATAATAAATAATCAACCATCACCTATACTTTTTTTTGAAACCTTCTTTTTCTCTAATGATGAAATCTTTTATTTTCATCTCATGTATAATCACTATTTTCTGTCAATCCTGCTTGAAGCCAGATAGCGGGGGAATCTATTGTAAATTACACGGATTCACTCAGGGAACTACTTACAACATAACCTATGAGGTTCCGGACACAATTGATTATCAACCTCAAATAGATTCCATTTTAAGAGATTTTGATTTATCCCTTTCAAGTTATTTGCCTAACTCTATAATTTCCAGGATAAATAATAACGATCCAGAGGTTACAACAGATGAGCATTTTGATTATGTCTTCAAAAAATCTGAAGAAGTGTATAGAGAAAGTGATGGCCTTTTTGACATAACAGTGATGCCCCTTGTTAATGCCTGGGGATTTGGCCCTGGAAATAAGGAAATTGTTGATAGCTTACTTATTGACAGTCTGCTGCAGTTTGTTGGGATGGAAAAGGTAAGACTTGAAGATAAAATGATTAAAAAGAGTGATCCAAGGATTCAATTGGATGTTAATGCAATAGCTCAGGGATATTCAGTTGATATAGTGGCAAAATTTCTGGAATCCAAAGCTATTGCAAATTATATGGTGGAAATAGGAGGAGAAATCAGGGCAAAAGGGGAAAATCCCAAAGGGCAACTATGGAGAGTAGGAATTGACAGGCCGGAATTTGGGAATTTAGTCCCGGGAGAGCAGCTACAAGGTATATTGGAGCTGAGTAACGTTTCATTAGCTACTTCGGGCAATTACCGTAAGTATTATGAGGAAAATGGAGTAAAATATTCTCATACCATCAATCCGAAAACAGGTTATCCTGAAAACCAGTCTATTTTGAGTGCGACGATACTAGCTAAGGATTGCATCACCGCGGATGCATATGCAACCGTTTGCATGGTTTCAGGTCTTGAAAAGAGCATAAAGATTCTTGCTAAACACAAAGAGCTGGAAGCTTATTTAATTTATGGAGATGAACTTGGATGGTACAAGGTTTACACTACTCCAGGTCTTAAATCAATGATAGTTAAGTAAACTGATAAAATAATTTCTATATTTCTGATTGGCAGTGACCTCCACATCCACAAGATAAATCATTATCTTTGAATTCCGGAGGTAATGCATTACAGCTGCCTGTCCTAAAGACAGCTTTTTTATTAGTTAATAATTTTATCGAAAGGCCTAATAATGCTATGAATATAAGGATTGTGGACAATATTATTATTTGTAGCATAATGTTGCAGTTTATTTTAATTGTAACAATTCTAAGATGAAAAAGTTTTTATCAGTGTGGGGATCCCTCCTGACAGGATTCACATATGTTTTCTATATTTTTTTTGTAGCACCGGAGTTCTTCATGTTTTACACAGGTAATTCCGAGTTTTTTCATGTCCTTGTTATGACCAATCCTATAGTTTGGAAATTTACCATTTTTCCGGAAAATAATATTGAATGCCATCCCTGTAAGTGAAACGGACAGCAATAATATTGAAATTAGAACTATTTTAAACAAAGCTTGAACAATTAGATTAGTAGATTGTAATATATTCAACAAAATTACTTAAATAAATGTAAAAAGTGATTAATATAACGATTCTTGGTATCAATTTATGATTAATTTATCTTCATACCTTTGACTGGTAATATTAAAAACGAATCTTTGCAATGATATCCACAATCGAAGAAAATTTGAATATTGAAAATTTCAGGAATGAGGTTCTTGAAGACTATAAAACAGCTCAGATAAGTCGTCATTGCAGTATCATTGCTAGAAAGGAAGTTCTTACAGGTAAAGCTAAGTTTGGTGTGTTCGGAGATGGGAAAGAGATAGCTCAAATTGCAATGGCAAAAAATTTCAGACCTGGAGATTGGAGGTCGGGGTATTATAGGGATCAAACCTTTATGTTTGCAAGCGGGATTAGTAATCCTGAAGAATTCTTTGCACAAATATATGGCGATACAGGATTAGATCATAATCCAGGTAATGGTGGACGTTCTTTTAATAATCATTTTTGTACGCGCACAATTCAGGATGATGGATCATGGCATATCATCTCGGAAATGAAAAATTCAGCTGCTGACCTTTCTCCTACAGCAGGACAGATGCCTCGCCTTGTAGGACTTGCTTACGCTTCAAAATTATATCGTCAAAATAAGGATTTAAAATCATATATTCAATTTTCTAAAAATGGAAATGAGGTAGCTTTTGGGATGATTGGTGATGCCAGCACTGCCGAAGGACATTTTTTTGAAAGCATCAACGCAGCTGCGGTTCTTCAGATACCTCTTGCTGTGGCAGTTTGGGATGATGGTTATGGCATTTCCGTTCCGAAAGAATTACAGATTGTTAAAGCCAGCATTTCGGAGGCACTAGCGGGATTTGAAAAAAAGGAAAATACTAATGGCATACTTATTTATAAGGTTAAAGGATGGGACTATGCTGGCTTAATGCAGGTTTTTGCAGAAGGAATCAAAATTTGCAGGGAACAGCATATTCCTGTACTGTTTCATGTTGAAGAGATGACCCAGCCTTTGGGACATTCAACTTCCGGATCGCATGAAAGATATAAATCAAAAGAAAGGATAAAATGGGAAGAGGAATTTGATCCTATTAAGAAAATGAAAGAATGGGTAATTCAGAATGAATTAGCCAATGAGGAAGCTTTGAATTTAATTGAAGCAGAAGCAGAAAATTTTGTATATTCTGCGAGGGATACAGCCTGGAAAAATTACACCGGACCTATTTTGAAGGAAAGGGATGCTCTTCTTAAAATAATTGAAAATCGTTCCTGTCAATGCAGAAATGATGAATTTGATAAAATAGGATCATTTACAAGGGACTTAAAAAGGATAATTAATCCTATTCGTAAGGATAATATAAGCACTGCGAAAAGGATACTTCGTCATGTTTGCAAAGATTGTCCGACCAGGGTAGTTCTGCAAAAAGAACTTTCTACTTGGTTGGAAGCTGAATTATTAAAGAATTATGAGAGATACAGCACAACCCTATATAACGAAAGTCCTCGATCAGCACTAAAAGTCAAAGAAATTATACCGGTCTATTCAGAAACTTCGGAATATATAAATGGCCGTGAAATAATTAAACAAAACTTCGATCATTTATTTGCTAAATATCCTTTGTTAGTGACATTTGGAGAAGATACAGGAAAAATTGGGGATGTAAATAAAGGACTTGAAGGATTACAGGAAAAATATGGGGAACTCAGGATTACAGACACAGGTATCAGGGAAACTACTATTCTTGGGCAGGGAATAGGTATGGCCTTAAGAGGATTAAGACCAATAGCGGAAATACAGTATTTTGATTATCTTCTATATGGTTTACAGACTCTTAGCGACGATCTTTCTACCCTTCACTGGCGAACAAAAGCAGGACAGGCAGCCCCACTCATTGTACGCACCAGAGGCCACCGACTTGAGGGTATCTGGCATTCGGGTTCTCCAATGAGCCTTGTAATTAATTCTATACGAGGAATTTATGTTTGTGTGCCCAGGGATATGACAAGAGCGGCTGGATTTTATAATACACTTCTTGAAGGGGATGATCCCGGTCTTGTCATTGAACCATTAAATGGGTATCGTCTGAAGGAGAGAAGGCCTGATAATATTGGTGAATTCAGAATTCCTCTTGGAATACCTGAAATTTTGGAGAAGGGACAAGATATTTCTCTGGTAACGTATGGAAGTTGCGTCAGAATTGCACAAACTGCAATATTACAATTGCGCGAATTTGGCATAAGTGTTGAATTGATTGATGTTCAGACATTACTTCCCTTCGATATAAATAAAATCATAGTGGAATCTTTGAAAAAAACAAATAAAGTGATATTTTTTGATGAAGATGTTCCAGGAGGTGCAACTTCTTATATGATGCAGAAAGTAATTGAAGAACAAAAAGGTTTTTATTTTCTAGATGCTGAACCTCGCACACTTACTGCGAAAGAGCATCGTCCAGCCTATGGTACTGATGGTGATTATTTTTCAAATCCGAACGCAGAAGATGTTTTTGAAGCAGTTTATGAAATGATGAATCAAAATAATCCGTTAAAATATCCGGAATTATTTTAATTTAGAGCATGAAAAAAGGACTGTATTTATTATATCATAAAAAATCATAAACATAACCTTATTTTTTCATTCTTTATTAAATTTGAAATTAAGATATGAGTGATAAACAGTTTCAAATAGTATATTTAAAAATATTTACATGGTATAAGAATTCTGATCATGGATATTAACATTGATTTCTTTAAAATAACAAATAATAGAGTGGCAGGTAAGGGTCTGATACTTATTTCAGAACCATTCCTGAACGACACATATTTTAAGCGTTCAGTTGTTTATTTGACCGAACACAATAAGGAGGGATCGGTGGGTTTTGTTCTTAACAAGCCAATAGATCTCAAAATTCAGGATGTTATACAGGATTTTCCTGAAATCAAGACTGGAATTTCTATCGGTGGGCCGGTTAATACTAATACTATTCATTATATTCATACCCTGGGTGACCTCATTCCTGAAAGTGTCAAAGTAAAAGATAATATCTGCTGGGGTGGTGATTTTGATACACTTAAGAAACTGATTGCCGACGGATCTGTAAAAAAACACCAGGTTCGCTTTTTCTTAGGATACTCAGGGTGGACTCCAAATCAATTGGAAAATGAACTGGCAGAAAATGCCTGGCTTGTTGCTGAAATTAAGTCTAATCTGGTAATGGAAGAAGATCAATCCGATTTCTGGAACAAAATTCTTGGACAAATGGGGAATAAATACCAGGTATGGGCAAATTTTCCTGAAAATCCTGGTCTTAATTGAATAGTTTAATTAATGGAGTCATATCCTGATTCGCATCCACTTTTATTGTTTTAAGTCCTGCTCTTGATCCTGCTTCGATATCTGTATCCCTATCTCCAATAATATAAGATTTGGAAATATCAATATCGAAACGGCTGATAGCTTTTTCAATCATTAGAGTATCCGGTTTTCTACAGATGCACATACCTGTTTCAGGATGATGGGGACAATAATAAATTTCGTCGGGGATTATTTTGTATCCTGATAAAAGATGCAAAATTCTTGCATTTGTTCTTTCAACATCCTCTTTACTGTAAATTCCTTTTGCGATGCCTCCTTGATTTGAAATAATAACCAGAAGATATCTTCTTTTCTTCAAATGGGCCAGCAACTCAGGAATTCCTGGATTGATAATAATTTCCTCAGGACGATACACGTAATAGTTGTCGTAATCATTATTAATTACACCATCCCGGTCGAAAAAAACTGCTTTGTTCATTTCAATGAAAACCAAGTTGAGCTAAGAAACTTATTATCAAGGAAGGTTCCATTAGTACTGGGTATATAAGTCCAAATACTGCTCCCCAGAAATGTGCATCGTGGTTAATATTATCCTTTGCTTTTTTCCCCATATAACTAGAATAAACAAGATACAGGACCCCAAAAGCAATACCGGGAAGGGGAAGAATTCCATACAAGTATACTTTTTCAAGGGGTGAGAAAAAAATGCTAGTAAAAAGTACCGCTGAAACAGCTCCAGAAGCACCAACTGCAATATAATAAGGATCATTTCTTTTTTTTATAAAAGTGGAGATACTTGAGATAATAATTGAAGATCCGTAAAGTAAAATAAAATTAAATTCTCCAGACCGAATTAAACCTGCATTGGCCAATTGGATAAATGTATCCTCTACATATCTCCCAAATGAGAAAAAAACAAGCATGTTTATTATAAGATGGATCCAGTCAGCATGCAAAAATGCATGAGAAAATAAACGATAATATTCATTTCGATGAGTAATCCTGTAGGGGGAAAAATCATACCTGCTCATTAATTCAGGACGTTGAAATCCAAAAAAAGAAAAAATTGCAGTTGAAACAACCAAAATAAGTGTTATCATGATCAATGTAAAATCTTAAATATCAGCTCTTTCAAGAGATCACCAGCAGATGCTGAAACATTCCCATAACCTTTTGATTTTGAATCATATTCTCTTAAAAGAGCTATTATCTGAACAACTTTCTGCTGTGAAAAGTTTCTGTAAGCGATTTCATATTCTCCCACAAAGTAGGGATTAATTTTCAAAATAGCAGCCGCATTTTTTCTCGATTTATCTTTAAGACTTTGAAAAACTAATAATTTGCTAAAGAAGAAATAGAGACTGGTGATGGTTTGTGAAATATGATTATTCTTTTGATTCCTGGCAAAATAGTTGATTATTCTGTTTGCCTTCAAATTATCTCCCCTGGATAGGGCATGTTGAAGCTCATAATTGTTATATTCTTTACTGATGCCAATATTTTTCTCGATTACCTGGGAGGAAATAAACTGACTATCGTCTTGAACTACGATAATTAACTTCTCAAGTTCATTAGCAATCTTTGAAAGATCATTACCCAGGAATTCAGTCAGCAAGACTGCTGCTTTTGGTTCAATTCGGTAATCTCTCTTATTCAGGTAATTGGCTATCCATGTTGGAATTTTATCTTCATAAAGTTTTTCAGATTCAAAAATGATAGCATTCTGTTCAAGTGATTTATAAATTTTTTTTCGTTTATCAAGACTCTTATACTTGTAATTGATAACAAGGATAGTCGATTTTAAAGGATTATCAATATAATAAATTAAATCTTCAAAGTTTTTAAGTTCCTGTGCTTCTTTAAGGACGACAAGTTGTTGGTTTGCCATCATTGGAAACCTGCGGGCAGCATTAATAACATCAGATACAGTACTATCCTTGCCATATATAACATTCTGATTAAAAGGTTTTTCAACCTCTGTAAGCACATTATTCATAATATAATCTGTGACTTTATCAATATAATAAGGTTCATCACCACAAAAAAAGTACACTGGATTAAAGATCTTATTCTTAAGTTCTTCCATCAATTGCTCTAAACTTATTTTTTGTTTTATCATACTTATATTCCTAATCAAATCTCAGGTGCTTTACTGAAACTCCATTATTTTTAAGTTCTTTCAATGAATCGATTCCAATTATCAGATGTTCTTTCACAAAAGTCTGCGTTACTTGCTTATCGCTTTCTTCTGTTTTAATTCCGGAAGAAATCATCGGTTGATCTGATACAAGCAGTAGTGCACCGGTGGGGATCTCATTTACAAAACCCACTGTGAAAATTGTTGCGGTTTCCATATCAATCGCCATACATCTCGTAGTACGAAGATAATCCTTAAATTTATTATCATACTCCCAAACCCTTCTGTTTGTTGTATAAACTGTTCCGGTCCAGTAATCCTTGCCATAGGTCTTAATCGTGGACGAGACTGCCATTTGAAGTTTAAATGCTGGCAATGCAGGTATTTCAGGTGGGATAAATTCATTTGATGTAGCTTCTCCTTTAATGGCTGCTATAGGAAGGATGAGGTCCCCCAGCTCGTTTTTCTTCTTTAATCCGCCACATTTACCTAGAAAAAGGACTGCTTTTGGTTGGATAGCACTCAGGAGATCCATCACCGTCGCAGCATTTGCACTACCCATTCCAAAATCGATGATTGTTATACCATCAGCTGTTGCACAAGGCATTGGCCGGTCGATATCCACGACTTTAACATCAAAGAGTTCGCAAAAATGATCCATATATTGAATAAAATTTGTTAGTAAGATGTACTTCCCAAATGATTCGAGTTTACATCCTGTGTATCGTGGTAACCAGTTTTCAACAATTTCCTGCTTGGTATTCATGGATAAACTTTCTAAATTAACAAACCACAGTAAAGTGATAATTTATAAATTAAGGGCACAAAATATATGTATGCAACAGGAGTAATGCGTGTAAAATATCAAATTTCAGGTATTAAACTAAAATAGAAAAACTTCAACAGTAAATCAGAATTTTCCATCATTTTTATTGTTGTAGGATTTCCGTGTTATACATTTGTTTCTGATTATAGCAATATATAATGCAAGGTCTAAATTTACCAACTTATTCACTTAAAATAAAATCCGAAAATGGATTAGGTTATGTATTTGACCAGTTTCGAAAGAAATATGTAAGACTTACACCAGAGGAATGGGTCAGACAAAATTTTGCACACTACTTGGTGAATGAAAAGAATTACTCCTCTTCACGATTTGTTATAGAAAAATCCCTTAAAGTAAATAATATGTTCAAACGCTGTGATATCCTTGTCTATAATGATCAAGGGAATCCAATAATGATGATTGAATGTAAATCACCTGATATCAGAATAGGGCAGGAAACATTTGAGCAAGTTTCTGTTTACAATATCACTTTTAAAGTAAAATACCTGATCATTACGAATGGATTAGTGCATTATTGTTGCCAGGTTGATTTCACAACGAATAAAGTCAGTTTTATAAATGAAATACCTGATTATTCAAGTATAAGGTAAAATTATTTCCGGATTAATTGTAAAAAGTACTCTGCAATCCAATTATCCCCATTTCTCAACCAGTCTAATTTTTGGCCTGTTATAACAAAACCGTTTTTTATAAACAACTTGATGCTTTGCTGATTATCTTCAGAGATATTACAATAAAGCTGCTTTAATCCCAGTGTCGAGAAAGAATACATTATAATTAACTGGATAGCTTCGGATGCGTATCCATGCTTACGATCATCTTCATTACTTATTAGGATTCCAACCCCTGCACGCTGATGAAATGGTTCGAAGTCAAAAAGATCAATTGCTCCAACCGGCCTTGAGTTAATCTTTAATTCAATAATCAACCGGAGTTGTTTTGATTCATAAATATCTATTTTCGAATCCTCGAGATATCTCTTAAGTGTATATTTTGAAAATGGAGTAAGAGTGTTACTAAGATGCCAGATACTCATATCATTTTCCCAGGCATAAAGTGTCTCTAAATCTTCCGGTTCAAGAGCCCTGAGTCGGATATGGTTGTTTTCTAAAGTTTGCATGGTTATTTATATCCTGGCAATGATTCTAACTCTCTCACGAAAGAATCAAAATAACCCAATTTACGAACCTTTTCCAGCTCATTATTGGCTTCATTCAAGGAATCGAATTCTCCATAAATATATCTGGAAATTCCTTCCTTATCTTCAATAATTCTTACATTGGAGAGACCAACAAATAATTCTTTTTTAGACGAAGTCTTCAGGGCTTTAAGCTGTATAACGTACTTGCCGGAATAAGGATTAGATGATTTATCGGTAGAACCGGATAAAGATAAAGATTTTATTTTGTTAATGTTTATTACAAATGCATCCGGGAATCCTTTCTCCCTGATCATTTGTAGGTCAACTGAGGCATTTGATATGGAGCTGTATCCTCCGTATAAATAGCGATAATAACCATCAGTACACTCATGTACTTTTATTGCACCGGGATTAAAAGGATGGGAAAAATCAGCTGGTTTTTTCAATGCTAAAAATTGAATTGCGAAAACACCAGGATGTGAGCCCTCATCAAGAATGGGAACTGAACCCGAGATATCGTCAACTTTAACTACTTTAACAGATTGATAAGGCCTAAAAGCTGGATGTTTCAAATATTCCTTAGCCATGTCTGTAGAACTGAAAGCACCAAGAGTATATACAAATTGGTTGTTAACAAATTGCTCATTCTTTTCAAACCCAGTTAATTCTTCCAGGTTCTTGAATTCGTCAGGTTGTAATTGTGAACCAGATACTTTAAGCAATAAAGTATATTCTGTTTTGTTTCTAGGAAGGAGGTAATCTGGAACAGGAATGGGATCAATACGTATTTTATAATTATTAGCCTGCTGGATTTTAATTTCAACATTTCGATTAAGTTTTCTGCCCTGAATATTATCTGATCCATCAGGATTTTGATTAATGGCAATTTGACTGCTTTCACCAAGACCTTTTGCAACAAAGCGGACAGGATCAATTCCTTTGCTTACAAGATATTGGACCACAGTACTTGCTCTTTTCTTTGATAATGAAAGGTTATACAATGCTGGACCTTTTGAATCTGTATGACCAATAACTTCTACATATAGATCAGGATATTTCATCATCACATTAAAAAGCCTTTCAATATCAAGTTTGGCTGTTTCATTTAAGTCTTTTGAATCGAAATCAAAAAAGATATTCCTAATTGCAATATAATCCCCTGAGCTGACTTCAAGTGGGACAAGCTCCGTATTCAGGAAAAATTCTTTCCTTGAATAATCAACCGGTATACTAATATTCTCTGTTTTTGATTGATAACCTGTCCCACTGAAAACAACTGAATAATTGCCAGCGGATAGAAGAATGTTATAATTCCCCATCTCATCAGGTGTAATGCTGTCAATTGGTAATCCGTTTTCCTTATTGAATAAAACAATCCGGAAAGAACTATCTAATTTCCCAGGATTGTCCTGTAATCTCAGTTTTCCAGTAAGAGAAATGTTTTCATATGTTTTAACAGGGACAAAGCTTATCTCTTTTATGGATTGTTGCAATTCATTGGGACCCATAAAACCGGCATAAAGTGCTTTTTCCCCTTTATCAATTGGGAAATAGAACCGGTCATCATCTGTTGTATTGATAGGGTACCCGAGATTAATCGGTGTAGACCAGGTATCATCATCTTCTTTTACAGATTTAAAGATGTCGTATCCACCCATGTTAAAATGTCCTTGAGAGCTAAAAAAGAGGATATCATCATCTCCTGAAATAACTGCATTATCTTCATTATATGGAGTGTTTATCTCAGTTCCGAGGTTGACTGCTGGTCCCCACTTACCATTTTCATCTAGAATTGATTTATAAATATCCAAGCCGCCATAGCCTCCTTTGCGATTACTGCTGAAATATAGTGTTTTCCCATCCTGTGAAATACTTGCATATGCTTCCCAGTATTTTGTATTAACCGTATTATCAAGTTTTTTTAATGGTGACCATGAACCATTTGCATACTCACTAGAAAATATATCGGAATTTAAGTTTTCTGCTTTTGCAAGGTATAAGATTGTTCCGTCAGCTGAAAGAGAGGAAGGAGTGCAATATCCATCTGCTTTTATTTCAGCTGTGATATTAACTTCTTTACCCCAAGTGTTATTGCGTTTTCTAACAATGAAAACTGGGTTATAATATTTCTCTTTCGAAGAAAAGGCAATGACTTCACCATTTGCCGACATTACCGGATTAAAATTGGGTCTATTTTGAGGAATGATATCTTTTATTATCTTATAATCAATGCTTACTGGTTGTTGCAATAGATTTGATGCTACCTCGCAGGATGTGATCTGTTTGTCAACATAATCAATTTCATATACATCCTTGACGCTCAGGTATTTTTTATAATCGGTGAAGGCTTTTTGAGCCCTTGATAAATCATTCTTGATCTGGTAGGCGGTACCAAGAAGAAATAGGGTTTGTGGAGGAGCTTTATCTTCGGAAAATATACTCTCAACATAATTATCGGAGATATAAAAGGAAGCATATTCGAGGAAAGGAATCGCTTTAGTTTTTT
>CAZKMG010000022.1:2225-18318 GCA_964553465.1 uncultured Bacteroidaceae bacterium | reverse complement strand
CTGATGGGTGAAGTAAAATGAGTATAAACTTTAAATGCAAGTCCGTAATGTCCGATATTATCCGTCGAATATTTTGCCTTAGCCATCGCTCTCAATGCCAGGGTCTCAATCAGGTTTTGTTCCTTTTTACCCTGAACATCATCCAGAAGTTTATTCAGGGATATAGCTGATGATTTATCTTTGCCAGTTTGTATGCTATAACCGAATTTCCGTATAAAACTGGCAAATGACTCCAGTCGTTCAATATTTGGATTATCATGAACCCTGTAAACAAAGGTTTTTGTTTTATCTCCGCCCGGTTTTCTTTGGCTGTCTTGAATTGTTGTGCAATTTCGTTTTATAAATGCAGCAACACTTCTATTGGCTAAAAGCATGAATTCTTCAACAAGTTGATTCGATTCTTTCTGCTCTTTAAAATATACTCCAACCGGTTTTCCTTTCTTGTCCAGATTAAACTTTACCTCAACCCTCTCAAAAGCTATTGATCCATTACGGAATCTCGCCTTCCTCAATTTCTGAGCCAGGTTGTGTAATGTTAAGATTTCTGTTTTTAAATCTCCTTCTTGTCCCATAATAATATCCTGAGCTTCCTCATAGGTAAAACGCCGTCTTGATTTAATTACTGTCCGTCCGAACCATTCACTTAAAACTTCAGCATTTGAATTCATTTCAAATACAGCAGAAAAACATAATTTTTCTTCATCCTGCCTGAGGGAACAAATGAAATTCGATAGCCGCTCAGGCAACATTGGAACAACCCTGTCAACCATGTACACAGAAGTGCCCCTCTCGGATGCTTCTTCTTCAAGAATACTCTTACTTCGAACATAATGTGTTACATCAGCAATATGAACACCAACTTCAATATTACCATTTTTTAGCTTCGTCAGAGAAAGCGCATCGTCAAAGTCTTTTGCATCATGAGGATCAATCGTAAACGTCGGGATATTTCTGAAGTCCCTGCGGGTCTCATACTCTTCCCTTGTAATCACTTCACTTATCCGCTCAGCCTCCTGCTCTACCTCAGGAAGAAATTTAATAGGCAGGTCAAACTCTGCAAGAATTGAATGCATTTCAACATCATTTTCACCCGGATTACCAAGTACCTCAATGACTTCACCAATAGGATTTTTTGCATTTTTTGGCCATTCAATGATCCGTGCAATAGCCTTTTGACCATTCTTCCCCCCTTTTAACTTATCCAGGTCAAGAAAAATATCATATGGCATTTTTTTATCATCAGTCACCAAAAAGGCAAAATTGTGTGAAATTTCAATTATTCCAACAAAAGTTGTCCTGGCTCTTTCAATAACCTGGACAACTTCTCCCTCCATTCTTGTAGATCTTGATCTCTGCGGAAATATATGTACTTTGACAGTATCGCCGTTTAGGGCAGTATGTAAAAGATTCCTTGCAATTAAAATATCATCTTCTAGTTCTTCGGTCTGAAGAAACCCGTATCCATGTTGAGTCATATCCACTTTGCCTACTGCATATCCGGCACGGGCCTTCAACCGGAATTTACCGGTTTCAAACTCTTCAAGCTGGTTTGACCTTTCCAGTTGCTCCATCGTTTGTAACACCAATTGCTTCTGAAAGTCATCTTTTATTCCAAGGTACTTGGAGATTTGTTTATAGTTATAGACTTTCCGGGGACTATTCGAGAAAATAGCCAGGATACTGCTTGTCAGCTTATCCTTATTCCACCCTCTAGTTTTCTTATTTTTACCTTTTCGTGCCATAATTTTTAATAAACACTCAAGATAAGGTTTCGCCTGTAGATTTCATAAAAAAATTTTGCCTTTGTTTGATTCACTAAAATATAAGGATAATCTTTTATTTCAAGATCTTAACTTAAAATGTTTCTTATAGTACTTAAAAGAAGTTCACTGGATGATTATTGATAATTCGGCAATGATCGTATCAATGGATATGATAAAATTATTTAATTATTCATGAACAATTATTAGTTGTCTTCTGAATCTTATTTTTAATTTTGGGGATACAGGAAGAATTATGCAAAAATTAATTATCTACAATACCTTAAGTCGTCGTAAAGAAGAATTTAAGCCTTTAAATCCACCTTATGTGGGACTTTATGTATGTGGTCCTACTGTATATGGGGATGCACATTTGGGCCATGCCCGTCCTGCAGTGACTTTTGATTTGTTATTTCGTTATCTGAAATACCTGGGTTTCAAAGTAAGGTATGTGCGTAACATAACGGATGTAGGTCATCTTGAAAACGATGAAGATCAGGGGGAGGATAAAATTGCAAAAAAGGCTCGTCTCGAACAGCAGGAACCTATGGAAATCGTTCAATATTATTTGAATCGGTATCATGCTATGATGTCATTGTTGAATGTCCTTCCTCCAGCCATTGAACCGATGGCTTCTGGTCATATCATCGAGCAACAGCAAATGGTAAAGAAAATTATTGAGGCGGGATATGCTTATGAATCGAATGGTTCAGTGTATTTCGATGTTCCTAAATATAATGAAGCACATTCGTATGGTAAACTCTCCGGAAGGAAAATAGAGGATTTACTTATACAAACACGTGAACTGAGTGGCCAGGATGAAAAGCGAAATCCTCTGGATTTTGCTATATGGAAGAAAGCTGAACCGCAACATATCATGCATTGGCCTTCGGAGTGGAGTGAGGGATTTCCAGGCTGGCATCTTGAATGTTCTGCAATGAGCACTAAATATCTTGGAGAAATTTTTGATATCCATGGCGGAGGAATGGATCTTTTATTTCCTCACCATGAATGTGAAATAGCACAATCTGTTGCAGCATCAGGAAAAGAATCTGTAAGGTACTGGATGCATAATAACCTGATAACAATAAATGGGCAAAAAATGGGAAAATCACTTGGGAATTCGATCACTCTTTATGATTTTTTCAGCGGCAACAATAAATTGTTATTACAGGCATATACACCGATGACCATACGTTTTTTTATGCTGCAGGCACATTACCGCAGCACACTTGATTTTTCTAATGAAGCTTTGCAGGCTGCAGAAAAAGGATACAAACGCCTGATGGAAGCACTAAAAACCCTTGGAAAATTTGAACCTTTTTCCGGTAACTCAAGTTTTGATGTAAATAAAATTTATAATCATGCCTTTGATGCAATGAATGATGACCTGAATAGCCCGATGGCTATTGCCGCTCTCTTTGACGGAGTTAAATTTATTAACGGAGTGAAAGAAGGTAAAGAGAAAATCTCAGCAACCGATCTAAAAACTTTTCGTGACTTATACAACCAGATGGTCTTTGATATCCTTGGATTACAGGATGAACAATATGATGAAGAGAATAATTTGACCGGTCAACTCATGGATCTGATATTAACCATCCGGCAGGAAGCAAAACAGAAAAAAGATTTCATAACCTCAGATATAATTAGAGGCGAATTAAAAAAGATGGGCATTGAAATTAAAGACACAAAGGATGGTGCTGAATGGAAATGGGTACCATGATAAATTTATCTTACTTATAATTACTAATTTGACGCTAGGTTTGATCAAAAATTATTTTACTTTATTGGATATTAAGATCTAAATCTCTTTTCTTTTATATTAATATTATCAAATGTTAAAATCACGGGAAGTCAAAATTGGAAATATTTCAATTGGTGGAAATCATCCCATCGTGATTCAATCCATGACAAATACTAACACGAATGATATCAAAGCCTCGGTTGAGCAATGTATGCGGATTTTTAATGCTGGGGCTTCTATGGTAAGGCTTACTACCCAGGGACTGAAAGAAGTGGAAAATTTAAAAAAAATCAAAACGGAACTGGTTAAAAAAGGTTATACAAATCCAATTATAGCTGATGTTCATTATAGTCCTATTGTTGCCAGTGCGGCAGCAAAAATAGCTGACAAAGTGCGTATAAATCCTGGTAATTTTGCTGGTTTCAATGCTGCACGTAAAACACTTCATACACAAGCTGAATACATAAAAGAACTTGGTACAATTAGGGAATTACTTGGCCCCCTTATTGAAATATGCAAAGAACATAGTACTGCCTTAAGAATTGGAGTCAATCATGGTTCTCTTTCAGAAAGAATTTTAAGTCGGTATGGTGATACACCTGAAGGAATGGCGGAGTCTGCTATGGAATTCATCAGGATTCTGAATAATTTGGATTTTCATAATGTAGTTATTTCGATGAAGTCCAGTAATGTAAGGGTAATGGTATATGCAACACGATTGCTTGTCAAAAAAATGCAGGAAGAAGATAAAATCTATCCTGTCCACCTCGGACTCACAGAAGCCGGAGAAGGGAAAGACGGGAGGATTAAATCCTCCATTTCCCTTGCAAGCCTGCTAAATGAAGGAATTGGGGATACGATAAGGATTTCTTTAACAGAGGAACCTGAGCAGGAAATCCCTGTTGCCAAAAAAATAATAGAATTTTTTTCGACAAGGGACAGAAATCTGCCTCAATTTGATAAAACAACTTACAACTGGTCACCATTTGAATTTACTAAACGTATAAGTCGTCAAACAGAAAATATCGGAGGACATAATGTTCCGATAGTAATACTTAGCCTTCCGGAAAATCCGGACCTGAAGAGCTTGTATATGGAGAATGGGGTTATCCTGAATGAAGACGGAACAATCCGGACAAATCCTTTTTCTGCTGACTACATTTATTTTCAACCTGAAGAATATGCTGAAGACAAATTAAATGGTGTCAAAGTCATTTCAGAATATGAAAGGTGGAAAGAAAAACTACTTCCCGGAGCTCTACATTATCCTATCCTGGACCTAAAATCCTATGCAGCTTATAAATCAGGAATTCCAGATATGCACTTCCTGCGAGTATCTCCACTTGAACCAGATTCTAATCTTCTTGAGATTCTTGATACTGATATTTTTGGAGCAATTATTCTCGAGTTGACAGAGTTGGATACCTATAAAAGAGGCATAAAGTTCTTTAACATATTAGAAAAGAGGAATTGCCACATTCCCGTGATTTTGCATAAAAAATATTCTTCTGACAGTCTTGATGATCTGCTCGTAAAAGCATCGGGAGAATTAGGGTCATTCCTCCTTGAAGGCTTAGGCGATGGCATATGGATTGAAGAACGAAAACTCAATATTGAATCCTCTGGAATTCGTGAAATTGCTTTTGGCATTCTTCAGGCATCAGACATGCGAATTTCAAAGACAGAATATATTTCCTGCCCGGGTTGCGGTCGTACGCTCTTTAATCTTCAGTCAGTTACCGAAAAAATCAGATCCTCAACCTCACATTTAAAGGGATTAAAAATCGCCATTATGGGTTGTATCATTAATGGGCCCGGTGAAATGGCAGATGCTGATTATGGGTTTGTAGGCGCTGGTCCCGGAAAAATCAGTTTATACAGGGGTAAGGAAGCTATTAAAACTGGGATCCCAGAGGATAAAGCACTGGAAGAGTTAATAAATCTAATTAAATCAGATGGCCGTTGGATTGAAAGAGACTCTGATAAGAGCCCGGGATATTAAGGAATCTGAAATTATTCTAAGGAGGCAAAAACATCAAGGATAGTTTCCGGTTCCCTCAGATGTAATACTCTTATCCCACATCTGGACGCACCTTCAGTATTCTGAAGACTATCATCGATAAATAGGGTTTCTTCAGGTTTTAGCCCATTTTCATGAAGAACCAATTCAAATATCTCCGCATCGGGCTTACGCTTCCCAACAAGATTGGAATAGTATTGCTTTTCAAAAAAAATGCCCATATCATTAATTCCATACCATTCTTTAAGCAAACCAAAGTAATAGCGAAGATGGATTTCATTCGTGTTACTTAAAAGAAATGTCCGGTATTGATTTTTCACTTTTTGAAGCAAGTTAGCTCTTGATGGCGGAAAATCAAGCAACATTGAATTCCAGGCGTGGATTACCTGCTCATCAGTAACAGTATATGGAAGGTGCTTTTTCAATTCAGCTATAAACTGATCTCCACTGATCCCCCCCTTATCCAGTTCATCAAACCATGGTTCTTGTTTATGCTGGTTGTAAAATTTCTCAAAGTCTTGAATGCCTAATTTATGGAATTCTTTTATAGTTCGATTAAGATCAATATTAATGATCACTCCTCCAAAATCAAAAATTATGTTTTTAACATCTCTAAGAAGCTCCGACATATAAAAATTAATTTAAACCTCAAAAGTAACATGTTTTTTATATTCATTTTGGCTCTTCAAAAATATTCTATAAATTTCACAAAGATTAGCTGGAAAATTTTTTGTGTAGGAATTTGGATTTATGTAATTTTGCAGTCCTTGAAAATTTTAATTTTTGATTAATCGGGCCCATAGCTCAGCTGCCTGCCTGCCGCAGGCAGGGTTCGAGCAACTAACTCATAATCAGGAAAGAAATTAATTTTTTATATATAATTGTTCTTTATAATTTTTATTATTAACCATATATTTCGGGCCCATAGCTCAGCTGGTTAGAGCACCTGACTCATAATCAGGGTGTCCCTGGTTCGAGCCCAGGTGGGCCCACTAGGGTTGCAGAAATGCAACCCTTTTTTTTGCCATGAAACACTACTTCTAAATATTATATTCAAAAATTTCAGACAAGTATTATATAGGTCACACCTCTGATCTAGGAGCGCGTTTATTAAGGCATAATACTGATCATAAGGAATTTAACCATTCAACGCCTCCAACACCCCATTTCGATAACCCCTGCTAATTGGAAGGTCGCAGTCTTCTACTTCAATATATTCATTGGTGAAAGATCGGATGCTGCTGAAGGCAACCAGGTAGGACCGATGGATACGGAGATAATCGTTCGCGGGAAGTATTCCTGTCAAATTTTGCATGGTTTCCCTGGTCGTGATCATACCGTCCTTCAGGTGAATTTTCAGATAATCGCCAATACTTTCCACATAACGGATGTCATTGAAAATGATCTTAACCATCTTTCTGTCTGATCGTACAAAACAAAAACCGCTTTGTTCTTTCTGACCTGAGTTTTTACTATCAGATATTGTTTTGTGTTCATTTATATATTTATTAACTGACTGCAACAGTCGCTCGAAGGAAATGGGCTTAAGGAGATAATCGACGGCTTTCAGGTCGAATCCTTCCACTGCATATTCACGGTAAGCAGTAGTGAAGATGATATTCAGGTTGTTATTTATGGATTTTGCAAAAGCAAGACCGGATATATCGGGCATATTGATGTCCAGGAACACCAGGTCGACGGTTTCCGTATTAACAACCCTGAATGCTTCCAGGGCATTCTTGCAGCTTGCAATAACCCGGATCTGATCCAGTTTCTTCAGATGGTTTTCGAGGATCTCTCTGGCAACGGGTTCATCATCTACAATAATACAGTTTATCTTATCCGGCATCTTGCATGTATTTAAGTTCGCTGATCCTGAGTGAAGCTTCAAACCATTCTTCACTTTCTTTATATTCCAGTTTATGCCTTTCTCCGTAATGGAGGTCAAGCCTTTTTTGAATGTTTTCCTGACCTATCCCTGTTTTCTTTTTTCCCTTTTCTTCAGGATTATAACTATTCCTGATGCTGAAATCCAAATCGTAGTTATTTACCTGGATGTTGATGAATATCTCAAGAATATCTTTTTTCCTGCTTCCGTGCTTGAAGGCATTTTCCACGAAAGGAATAAGCAACATAGGTGCAATTTGGATCTCATCGGTGAAGTCGTTGGAGTTGAACTCAACTCGCAGGGAATCCCTGAACCTGATTTTTTCCAGTTCGATGTATTCCTTGATATGATTCACTTCCTGCTTTAGGCTTACACTAGGCTTATTGATCTGATAAAGGATATAATCAAGCAGGTTCGAAAGCTTCAAAATAATTTCAGGAGTTTCCTTGGACTGCTTCATGGCAAAACCATATATGGTATTAAGGGTATTGAAAAGGAAATGAGGATGGATCTGTGTTTGCAGGTAGTTCAACTCCTGCTCCTTAATCTGTAATTGGGTTTCCAGAATTTTGTTTTGCAAATCCTTATTCCTTTTTTCGGTCCTGAAATTATGATTCAGGATGCTGACTGAGCCAACTATTCCTACGATCAGGTAAACCAGGATAAGGATAAATGTAAAATTTTTAATCATGGGGGGAATATTGCTAGCATCAAACTTCAGAACATAGATCAAGACAAAGTAAATGATCAGCACAATGAAATAGGATGAAGCAATGAGTGTGTAAAAAGTGAACAGGAAGAAACGTTCGTATTTTTTTGTCAGCAGGTAATTGGGGATTAAAAAATACACTGAAAAATAGGTCACGGCCATTGTTAGGGGCAATAGCAGGCTGGCAAACCAGGTAACATAGGCCTGATTGGATGAGTTATAACTGAAAAACCGGTAAAAGAAAAACCAAACCCCTGCCCAAAATAGCAGGTGTAAAGGAAAGCGCCTAAACAATGCAATGTTCTTAATCATATTAACAAAACTACAAATATATGTTGAGATGTACTGTGTAAAATCGACGAATTACCTGTTTCCCGGGATGTTTGGTAATATGAATGAATAATAGCAGATGTGCCCGGTTTTAAATACATTCTTCGCTAAAATCTGCATGTTGATCGCAAAAAAAATTCTCCTGCTATTTTGTTATTTATCTTTCGAATAATAACTTTAAAAAACAAAAATATGAATTCAATTATCGAAAAATTAAATGATGGTGGTCCCGGGATCACGTATACCATTCTTTTGGTGTTTCTTCTTATTATTCTCCTTATCATACTTACCAGCCTCAGGAAAGGAGATGTAAAAAAATACCGTTCCCTGATCGCTTCACTTGCCTGGTTTGCCCTGGCATGGGGTTATCTGGGCAGAACTCTTGGGCTGATTATGGCGTTTGACAAGATTGCTGCGGCGGGTGACATTAGCCCCAGTCTTATGGCCGGAGGTTTGAAAATGGCGCTTGTAGGGCCTTTGATGGCTCTGTTTACTTTTGCAGTCGCCAGGGTAGCATTGATTATATTTACCTGGCTGGAGAAAAAATCCTAAAACATAATCAATTCATACAACTTATGTAATGAAAATTATTTAATCATTCCTTAATCAGGGGCCCACAAAAGCAGAGTGAGTGTGAAGAGCGAGAGCGATGATCACGAACTCTGTTTTTTCTTCACTCTCACGCTGTTTTTCACACTTGATTATCTGTTTTTTATTAATGTTGCGAGTATTTTATGTTTTTGGGAATTGAAATTAAATTTGGATTTGCCTTAGAATTCTGAGCTTTTAATGCCACAAAGGCACAAAATCTCTAAATTTCACTAAGCTTATAAAATTATTTTAAGTTCTTGCCAGTTTATTGGGGGTCGTCACAATCAGTATATAACAGATTATTGCTCCATAATTCTTACCAGATCGTTGTTGATGTAAAAAACTTCTTTCCCAACCCGCTTTACCGAAAGAATTTTTTTCCCGGTTAGTTCTTTCATATAAGCAGTAAGGGTGGTACGACTTTTTCGTCCGGTAATATTGCCAATAATCGACGGCTTAATGTAGGGTTGTGAAAAGAGTGCTTCATTTACTTCCTTGTTATACCATTTCAACTCCTTTTTACCATAGGCTAAACTTGCCTCCATCTGGTCGATAATCATATCAATAGTCTGATTTGTATTGATTGAAGTTTTCTCAATAGCATCCAGCATGAAAAGAATCCACGGTTTCCATGCTCCTCTTTGGGTCACCCCTGAAAGATGATAATAGTAATCATCTTTATTTCTGATAATGTAATTACTCAGGTAAAGAACAGGTAAGGTCAACAAATTCGATTTCACGAGGTACAACAGATTCAGAATCCTTCCTGTTCGTCCGTTTCCATCACTAAATGGATGAATTGCTTCAAACTGATAGTGAGCAATTGCCATTTTCATCAATGGATCTTCATTTTCGGCGATTTGTTCATTGAGATACAGAAGCAGGTTATCCATTTTTTGTTCAATGATTCCTTCACCACGAGGAGGAGTGTAAACTATTTCTCCAGGCATTAAATCACTGTTCCCACGTCGTATAACAACCTGAGAATGTGGCGATCTGATTCCTTCATTTGTTGATTTTACCTGCTTGTAAATTGATATGATTGATTTCATATCAAATGCATCTTTGTTCTTCAAATTTGTGTAACCGGCCCAAAGCGCTTCCCGGTAATGCAGCACCTCTTTAACCGCCGGATCTACATTTTCTGCTTTTACTTTATCAGCTATTGCCCTATACAATTCATCGTTTGTGGTGAAGATGTTTTCAATTTCTGATGAACTCTTTGCCTCCTGAAGAGAAATAGTATTAACCAGCATACCTGGATCGGGAAGCCGATGTATATTGCTTTTAAGTTCTGCTAATGCCCTTGAGGCATGCCCCCATTTCTCAAAAATCTGATTATCTGGCTTATATTCTGCAAATGGTAAAAGAGGAAGTGCATTATACGGATTGCTCCTATCGTACTTTTCAACAGTTGTCATGTTCAATTATTTAAAAAATATGGACACAGAGCAAATATATGTTCAATTTTTGTAAAAATCAAGCCACATGTTCAGATTTTACCTATTTATGGACATAACCTGAAAATATGTTCAGCTATTATGATTGAAGAGTTCTAAAAAATATAACTTAATCGTTATGGCTTTTTTCTTCACTCTCACACTCCAACTCACTCTGATCTTTGAAGGTGGTTTTTATGTGCCAGTTTGTTGCCAGTATTTAGGGAAGGTTGGTGGAAATGGGAACCTTTCTTCTTTGAATA
The DNA here is from genome assembly GCA_964553465.1 of uncultured Bacteroidaceae bacterium. GTDB lineage: Bacteria > Bacteroidota > Bacteroidia > Bacteroidales > CAZKMG01. Next base: position 7,571 of record CAZKMG010000022.1, on the reverse strand, counting down.
AACAACAAGCTCAATCTTTCTGTCCCTCTAAAACTGAAAAAGGCATGAGATTGTTACGCCACTACCTTAAAACGAGCAGGGGTGTCCAAGGACAATATCGGGGAGATGCCGGGTCATTCAAATTCTGTGGTGACGGAACACTACCTTGCGAGCCTGGATATTGAGAAGACACAGGAAATTAATCGGCATATTCTTTAAAATGATCATAAAAACTTGTTTTAATTGATTATATGTCTTTAATTTGTAAATATTTTACAAATACAGGACTTAAAATGATATTAGAAATTCGTTTAAGTAACTTTTTTTCGATTAATGAGGAAGTTATCCTTGATATGAGGGCGGCCAATATTAAATCGAAGAATGCTAAATTTCTTAAAAACAATGTTTTTAAGTACAATGATAATTCTATTCTTAAAACGGTTGTGCTATATGGAGCAAACGCCTCCGGAAAAAGTAATATCATTAAAGCAATTCGTTTTTGTAGCCTGATGGTGATTAATTCTCATAATCATAATGAGAATGTAATTTTCAATTTTAAAAAGTTTAAGTTTAAAAACTCCTCAAAGAAGCCAAGCAATTATTTTATTCGATTCGTTTCTAATAATATCGAATATGAATATTCTTACTCATTATTGCAGGATAGAATAGTAACGGAATCACTTCATTATTACCCCAAAGGAAGAATTGCAAAGATTTTTACAAGGGACGAGAGATTAGGAGATTCTAAAAAAGAAAAGTACTCTTTTGGTTCAATTATTAAACGCCCGTTTGATGTAGCCGATAATACCTCTGATAAAACCCTTTACATATCCAGGGCAAGCCAGATGGACAGAGATATTGCAAAAGAAATTTTCTCATACTTCAATAACACATTCATTTTAGGTTATATAGGGTACAATGCTCCACAAGTAGAAGTTTTATTTAAAAAATATAAAGAGCAATTACTCGAGGCATTAAAAATTGCTGACAGTGATATTGTTGATATCAAAATCAATAAAGTAAAACAACCTCGTAAGAATATTAACGCAAATCTTGACGACCAGACATTATCTATTGAAGATGTCATTCAAGATGCCTTACAAATAAAGACCTATCACAAAGCTGATCCATCGGTTGGGTTTGACTTACTTTTAGAAGAATCGGAAGGAACAAAAAAGCTATTTGTAATCATGCTTGGTATACTTGATATTGTGTCGCATAACAAAATTCTTATGATTGATGAAATTGGAGAAAGCTTACATACTGACATAATTGAGTATATCTTTAATCTGTTTCGTGCTGGTAATAAAGCACAACTAATATGCACTACACATAATACCAGGTTTCTTGATCTCAAGAAATTTAGAAAGGATCAGATATTTTTCGTCAATAAAAAACCTGACGCTTCAACAGATTTGTATTCATTGTACGATTATAGTGATTTTAGAGACACTATGGATCTTGAGAAGGCATATTTACAAGGAAGATTTGATGCAGTACCTTTCGTGAATGATTCACTTCAAAATTTAAAATCAGTCATTGATGGGAAGAAGTAGACATGCATCTAAAAGAAAAAGGATTAGGCCCCACTATTATGTTTTTTGCGAAGGAAAGACCGAGGAAACCTATATCTGTTTCCTTAGATCAAAATATAGGATACCAATCGAAATTGTTACTAAAGTCACTGGTAGCAATATCAGTAATAGATTGATTAATAGTCATAAAAGAGGGAATCTCGTTCATGAAAAAGACAAGGATTTCCTTATATATGATGGTGATGTAATCGAGGTACTTGAAAGATTACAAAATATTGAATCTGTAACATTGCTGGTTTCTAATCCATCCATTGAATTGTGGTTTTTATATCACTATAAGAATCAGACGGCAGCGATTTCAACGGAAGAATGTATAAGACAATTAGAAAATCGAAATAATAATCAATATAAAAAGGGAGTATTAGATAAGAAACTACATGAAAAATTAGACACAAGAATATCAATGGCCTGCAATCGGGCGGAGCAAAGTCAACCTTTCAATAATCCATCCTCAAATATTAACGAGTTAATCGCAATTCTTGAAGAAAATAGCCAATAGATTCAAATAGGAGGTAATCGTAATATGGCGCCAGTTTTTTCGCCAGTATTTCAACAAACCCATGTAAAACAATATAATATTTTACATAAAAAGAACTGTTAATTTTACTGGGGTAAAAACATAATCCTCTGTTAATGTTGAAGATAACTTATATAATCCGACTTTTTCGAATCGGATAATATATCAAATAAAGGAAACTCATAATCAGGGGGTCGCTGGATCGTGCCCAGCTGGGCCCACGCTATCAAAGCCGGAATTCATAGGACTTTTAGAGTTTTTATGATTTCCGGTTTTTCTTTTTCATTTTAAATTGTCAAACATAATTATCGTTGAATAACCGGTTTTGTTTTAGAATATGCAAAACCTTTAATTGATAATGTAAAAAAGCGCCAGCTTAATACACAATCAGGTTTAGTTTCTTAAGCACATAAAGTTTGTTGCTCACGAATTTCTCATTTCCTTTTTATCTTCATTAATAAAAAATAATCCGGGAAATGATCCATTATTGTAAGATTTCCATAAATTTATATTAATCAACTGAAGTTTTTAGACGTACTGTCGTTTTGTGCAATTCCCCCTGATTCGGAGATACTGATTCTGTAAGCTATTTTTTTAATATTCACAAGAATTTTATAAAGAAGATCGAATTTTTAATAGACTAAATATCTCTACTTTATAAAAACGTTAGCTGGAATTCGCCCTTTAAAAATGCGTTCATTTGAATATCGAGATTTAAGAATATATTTAATAACGTAAACAACGTCATATTAAAGCTGGTATTATAAATTGACATAAAGGCAGCAAAATCAACCCGATCAGAATCCTGGAGTTGGGGAAATATTGGAAAATTAAAAAATGGATTAAAAGTTACTCCCATTACAATAATCATAGATTGTAAAATAAATGTCCTGGTTTGAATTCTTTTTATTTATCGTTTTAATGATTTTCTAATTCTTAAAGATTTGGGTAGTGAATTTTTGCTGGATTGGTATGAGAATCAGCTTTTTTTGGCTTTTGCGTTATATACAATTTAGCATCAATGTGGTTAAGGTATTTTGTTAACTGAAAATAAAATAAATAAATCCAATTTTTGAAAAGAGTTTTATCTTTATTACGAAAAAAGATAGATCGGAAAGTGGGTTGTAAAAATTAAACCTGAAAAATCTAAAGAACTAAATATACCTGATGTATTGAAAAACTGGAATTATTTATTTTTAATCCCTTAAATTATCATAAAAAATAAACACATGAACAATAATAAAAATACTATTCAAAGAAATTTATTGAAAATGATGGGGTTATCACCCTTTTTTAGATATTTTTTGATTATAAGTGTTTTTGTTTTTTATGCAAGTTGTATAAGACAAGAACCTATAAAAACTTTTGATAAAGCCGAAAAACAAAAAAAACTTTTTTGGGGGGATTTGCATAATCATAATTCCATCGGATACGGAAAAGGTTCCTTGGAAAGGACTTTTAAGATTGCCCAAAGCCACCTTGATTTTTTTTGTTTTACGCCCCATTCTCAATGGCCGGATATCCCTGCTATGCCAAATAATGCCCAGTTAAAATGGTCCGATGGCTTTCTGGTTACAAAAGACAACTGGGAAAGTGTAAAACAATATGTGAAAGCGTATAACCAACCAGGAAGTTTTGTGTCTTTTCTTGGGTATGAATGGCATTCAAATTATTGTGGCGATTTATGCATCATCCTTCCTGCAGATACAGCAAGCTTGCGTTATTTTAAGGATGTAAAAGGCCTTCAGGAATATGCGCGAAAAACCGGTGCCATACTAATCCCCCACCACCCGGCATATAAAACAGGATGGCGCGGGCAAGATTGGAATGTATTGGACACAGGGGTTTCACCTGTAGTCGAAATATATTCAGAACATGGGAATGCTGAGTCAGACCGTTCACCAGTACCATACATATTGCATAGCATGGGGGGAAGATACACCCCAAATACTGTCCAGTCTTTGTGGAAAAAGGGGATAAAGATAGGGGTTGTTGCCAGTTCTGACGATCACCTGGGGTTTCCTGGTGCCTATGGGGAAGGGATTGTCGGTATTTATGCCGATACGCTTACCCGGGAATCAATTATAGAGGCAATAAAATCACGTCGGACTTATGGTGCCAGTGCCGACCGTATTGAGTTAGATTTTCGACTCAACGATCATTATATGGGTTCATCCATTCCGCAAACCGATAAGCGTGATATCATGGTAAAAGTAAAAGGTAAAGATGAGGTTGACAGGATAGAGGTACTTAAAAATAACCGTGTTATATACCGAAATTTCCCGGCAGATAAAATACCTGGTAAAAACAAATGGGACAAACCGGTTTTTTGTCGCATTGAATTTGGTTGGGGACCTTGGAGCGATTTGAATATGACAAACATTTGCGACTGGCATTTTACAATCCAAGTTACCAATGGAAAAATACTTTCATCTACTCCCTGTTTCCAGTCAGGGCCCTATACCGAAGACTATTTTAACCAAGTGTCAATGGAAGATGGGGTGTGTGAAGTAAAATCCTATACTTCCCGCTTACAGGCATTTCTACAATCTGCCACAAATAGTGTAATATTAGAAGTCCAAGGTTCTCCTGAGACAGAATTATCAATAACCCTTTACAAGCCGGAACAGCTTGTTGTCCATAAAACTTTCTCAGGTTTAGAAAAATCGAGTGACATTATATTCACAGGGCCGTTTACCTCCGAATCCCTGATGGTTCAGCGCCTTGTGTTCTATGACAACTATTATGCCATGTTTAACTATATTGACAAACCTTCTGAAAAAACAAATGACTGGTATTATATCCGTGTAATACAGTCTAATGGCAGCATGGCTTGGTCAAGCCCTGTTTGGGTCGGTGAATAGGACGTTTTCGTTGCAGTAAAAAGCTTTATGGGCGTTTTATTGTGGCAGGGATTACAGGTCAGTGCCAAGGGGATGTATCCAAAGTACTTAAAAAACACACGGAAAACAGCGTGATCGTATTAAAACCTGACAATATCAGTTTTGAACAAGCCGTTTCAATCACCTATGGCGCATTGATAGCTTTACATTACTTAAAACGAGGAGAGATTCTTCAAAAAACGAAGCTTCTTATCTATTGAGTTTTCGGAGGAATAAGTTCTTCTGCCGTGCAATTGACAAAATATTTTGAAATGGAAGTAATACAAATAACGATAAAAATGCCTACTTCTAATACAAGGTAAAGTAACATTGGATTGGTAGTGGGTTGTTCAACAACCTGCCTCCCTTCTAC
>CAZKMG010000022.1:0-2125 GCA_964553465.1 uncultured Bacteroidaceae bacterium | reverse complement strand
GGTAAAGTAACATTGGATTGGTAGTGGGTTGTTCAACAACCTGCCTCCCTTCTACGTTTAGAATTGGCAGATATGGACATAGCCCTTGCTCCCCAACGATTTCATGCCGCCAAACGTGATGACCAATTGCCATGAATACATAAAGAATATTAATTTCAGGAATTCACGGTTGCTTTCACTATTGCGGGTACGTATTGTAAATTGCAATGCTTGATTATTCGAGTTCGCCTCCCGTTCTGGACGAGGCATTCAATGAATAGAATGGGTCATTGTGATCTTCGATCCACTGATCAAGTTTCTGCACCAGATTGCGCTTGATGGCAGCATAATCAGAGTCGTTTGCCAGATTTCTCAGTTCATAAGGGTCATTCCTCAAGTCGTATAGTTCGTCACCCCAGCGGATATGTCTGTTTAGCTTGAAATCCTGTGTGCGAATCATTCGAATAGGGTTCACCCAGCGCTGTTTGCTGTAGTACTGTCCAATGACGAATTCTCGGGGCTTGTAATCTTTAGATCCGTTAAACAGCGGAACAAGTGATATTCCATGAGACTTCATATTCGGCAGACCGCAAAACTCACGAATGGTTGGGACAATGTCAACGTTGACCACATCAATGTCTTTAATACGTTGTGGACTGACCTTGGCAAACTTTTTGGGAACACGGATCATGAGTGGAATACGCATCAAGTGCTCATACATGAAAGGACCTTTGAATATCAGTTTGTGCTGGGTATCCATGTCACCATGGTCTGAGGTTACTATGATGATAGTGTTGTCCCATTGACCCTGTCGTTTCAGTTCGTCAAGAATCACTCCGACAATTTTATCGTATTGCTTTGTCTTGGTGCGGTAGCAGTCCCGGTACTTCTGCCATTCGTGACGTGGCTGACCAACGATCTCTCTTCCCTGATCCTCCTCCATGAATTGCTTTTGAATCGGAGGCTTACCCTCGAAGGTCTCATGTTCCCAGGATAACGGTATCGGTATTTCCCCTTGCCCTGATTTGTGACTTTTAAAGTTGTAGATATCATGGGGATTGTTAACGGAGACAAACAGAGCAAATGGTTTCCCATCTGTGCCTAAATTCCGAAGGAAACTGACGGCGTGATCCTCAGTATTCGTGTCGTCAATTTTGAAGTCACTCTGATCCCATCCAGCGATGGCTTCTTTTCTATTTCCAAGATGCCATTTCCCGAAATAGCCGGTATAGTATCCCGCCGCCTGCAATTGCGGGGCAAGCGTCGGCTGTGCGAGTTGATTGCCCCCAGCAGCCCCGATATTGCCTATGACTTCAGTAGTACTCGGATAAAGACCTGTCAGTAGTGACGATCGGCTTGGCGAACATTGCGGTGTAGTACAGAAGGATCGCTCGAATACGATGCTTTCACTTGCCAGCATATCCAGATTGGGGGTATCGAAGAAGGAATCCATGAAACCCATCGCCTTCCAATGCTGCTGATCGGAAAAGATTAGCAGGATATTGGGCTTACCAGTAGGCACTGGAGTTTCATTTCCCACCGCTTGTATTGACGCAGCAAGGAACAGTGCTGTACTGGATGTAATGCATCGCTCCAAAAAAAGGCGTCTCGATATTTTGTCATTTGCCATAATATTTCCTTCGACTAACTATTAAACGGACTGCAATATTGCAGTATATCACTCGTTAGACTTTTGTCAAAATAATTAATATTCACCTAATTATTAAAATATTGATTATAAAAACACTATAATAACAAAAATAAAAAATTAAATGTCAAAACCCAGGTTAATGGATCAGGTACGAGAAAAAGTAAGGTAAATAACATTACAGTATTAGGACAGAGAAAACTTATATTTTTTGGATCATACAATACAATAATCCCATAACCAAAGACAACCTGTTGAAATGTGAAGCGATTAGATAAATAAATTCTATTCTCATCTGGCAAGCGATAAACATGTAACAGCATCGACCAAAAACCTGGCAATAAATACCATATTGTTTTATGTAGAAATGTTATGGATATTATTCTTTTAAAGAAGTATGCGCTTTTTTATTTCTATGCTCATGGCAATACTGTATGATCTAGCTCCATGCCCATTCTTTCATATAAGCTTCTTCTTCCTGCTTTATCTTTTTCCAGG
>CAZKMG010000021.1:0-18581 GCA_964553465.1 uncultured Bacteroidaceae bacterium | reverse complement strand
ATTATTACTTTTGTCGAAAACATCAATCGTATTAAGGATTTCGATTATAAAGAAATCCCGATTCACTATGAAGAAGCCCTACTCTGGTACATGGGTTATTCAAAAAAATTTATTATACCAGAAGGTTATACGATAAGAAGTTCTACAATTCAGCGTTTTAATAATTACGGAAAGGCTTTTTCCTCTTATGTTGGTAATCCGAAATTGATGGCAAGCACACTTATAAAATCTTTCGGCGATACATATTGGTTTTATTACCATTTTAATAATATTCAAGTAACACACAATGAATCATCAAAATACTAAATTTAAAACATCATTACTTTCAAATAATTACTTCAAAAATGTATACCTGATTTTTGCAGTCGCTTTATTATTTGGATGTTCTGAACAAATCTCAAATTTTTCTGAGATTAAAACAGAGCCTCAAATCACTCCTGATTATTCAGGTGTAACAATTCCACCGAATATTGCTCCTTTAAATTTTACTATCAATGAAAAAGCTGAAAAATACCTGGTTAAATTCCTTCCACCTGGAGGTGATATGGTCAGCATCACCTCAAATGATGGAAATATAGATATCTCTCTGAAAAAATGGAAAAAATTACTGGAACAAAGCAAAGAAAAAGATCTTAGCATTGAGGTATTTATTAAGCGAGATAAAGAATGGTTTAAATTTCGGCCTATGATAAATCGAGTAGTGGCTGATTCAATAGATAACTATTTGGTTTACCGGTTGATTTATCCCGGATATGAAATTTGGAACAAGCATGGAATATATCAGCGCAATCTGGAAAATTTTGATGAAATTCCTGTTATGGTAAACGAGATGAGTGAAAATAATTGCATCAACTGCCATACTTTCGCTAATAACCAGAGCAATACTATGATGTTTCACATGCGGGGTAAATATGCTGGCACTATCATTTACCGTAACGGAAAAATTTCCAAAGTAGATACCAAAACCAGTCAGACTATTTCTGCCGGTGTCTACCCATCATGGCATCCAAACGGACGGTATATCGCTTTTTCGGTGAATGATATTATGCAATGCTTCCATTCTGTAACTTTCAAACAAGTAGAAGTCATTGATACCTTATCGGACTTGATCCTCTTTGATGCTGAAACAAATATGATCAGCACATGTCCATCAATTTCCTCGAAAGAAAGGTATGAGACTTTTCCAACCTGGTCGCCTGATGGGCATTATTTGTATTATTGCAGTGCCAAAGCTTACCCTGGACACAAATACAACCAGATCCAATATGACTTATTTCGCATTGCTTTTAATCCAGATACTCGTCAATTTGGAGCTGTTGATACAGTTATAAATGCATCTTCTATGGGATATAGCATATCCTATCCCAGGATTTCGCCTGATGGTAAATTTGTTTTGTATTGCAAGTCGGAGTACGGAAATTTTCTGACCTGGCATCCTGATAGTGACTTATATATATTGAATATTGAAACCAGTGAAATAAGTAAACCTGACGTTAACAGTAATCTATCAGAAAGTTTCCATTCATGGTCTTCCACAGGACGTTGGATAGTTTTTTCCAGCCGTCGAATAGACGGATTTTTCGTCAGACCATTTATTGCATATATCGACGGGGATGGGAAAGGATATAAACCATTTATTTTGCCCCAGAAGAATCCCTGGTTTTATAAAACACTTCTCGAATCTTATAATTTACCTGAATTTGTCACCTCCAGGATAGAACTGAATCCGCGAATAATATCAAAACTAAATAATTTAAAAGCCACTAATGCCACATTCGAAGTCAGTAAATAAAATAGATTTATCCTGATAATCTCTATAATTTGATCCATCAAATCCAGGATCAAAACTTACTTTTCTTGAATTTTATTTTTTAACAGATTGTGCTGTGAATGTTGGTCCATCGGAGGAGAGCCCTTCCCGTGTCACATATAATCTGTCGATCCTGGGGTACCTGGCGGTGTGGGCAGTATCCCAACCGTGATAAACTATCCAGTCCCTATTGTCAACATCGGTAAAAAAAGAATGATGCCCGGGACCTTTTACCATTGAATTGGATTTTAGCAATGTATCAGGTTGTTCAGTATATGGCCCTAAGATACTATCTGAGATTGCATAACGCAGATGATAGGTTGAATTTGTCCATGCACCGCAACTGTATGTCAGATAATATTTTGAATTACGATATAAGACAAATGGGCCTTCCTGCCATTTATGATGAGTTAATATAGGTACAGGTTTCCCCTCAACTTTTTCAGGTGATAATAATTTATCAGCATAAATATTTCCCGCCGGAAGTCCATCTTTATTTCCGTGTTCAATAGTATAAAAAATATACATACTATTATTTTTATCTGTAAAAACGTGACCATCTATTGAGGCATGCGGGACCACTATACCAAAATTAGTATAAGGACCGGTGATTTTATCAGAAATGGCCAAACCTACACGATTTCCGGTATTCATTTCGGTTGTATCAGGTGAAGCGGTATAATACAGATAATATTTATTATTCAATTTTCGTATTTCAGGTGCCCAGAAATTTTTGTAATTCCAATCGGTTCTGGAACCCCTGGATACAGCTCCGGCAACAAATTCCCATTTCACCAGATCTTTTGATTTATAAATAGGTATAAATCTTCCATCCTCAGCTCTTCCCGTAGCAAAAAGGTAATAACAGCCATCATCAAATAAGATGGATGGATCTGCCAGCCCTTTATGAATGATTGGATTTATATATGTATCCTGTTGCGAACTACATGAATAAAATAAAAGAAACAATGTCCATGCAATAGCTACGATCTTAAGTTTATTAAAATATTTCATTTGTATGTAATTTATTTTTAATGGTTTGATAGCTTGTCCCGCATTGAGAAAGAAACACACATGATTAACTTCGTTGAGCTCATTAAGCTCGGTTGAAATTGAGTAATTTTCATTCCTGTTTGTGATTGAGATCAATCATGTGGGTTTCATATCTGATTTTTTTTTATAACTTCAAATTTTTTATATCCGGTATTTTCTATAATTCATTCGTCCTGTTCGGTGATCATTAGATGCGATAAAATAATACTGCGAATAAAACAAAAAAAAATATATTTAAAGATACTAAATGCTTAAAATAGTCAGGGAGAGGATAAATTAGTAACTGGTTTTAAATTAATACCTCAGATCCTGTAAATGAATGAAATAATTAAAAAAGCAGGTACCCCTGCTGAAAATAAAAATTTCCAGCGGAAGGTTTTGCTGTTTTTCATTATTTTTGTTTGACATCATTTGTATCAAATATATGATTTTTATGATTGATTCGATAATACAGATGTATATCACAATTTTAAATTAAAAAATTTACTCCATGTTATATAATCACTAAATAAAACAATACAACATGAATCCAATTGCAGGTATTCTATTAATAGCAGCGGGCAGCATTGGTGCAGCCAGTTTTTATGTGCCTTTCAAGAAGGTCAAGTCCTGGGCATGGGAATCATATTGGATCAGTCAGGGAGTTGCTGCCTGGATAATACTGCCGGTGTTATTTGCATTTATTTTGGTCCCAAAAGGGGAATTGATCCCAATCATTCATGAGGCTCCATCTTCAGCCAAACTGATGGCGATATTTTTTGGCGCTTTATGGGGATTTGGGGGATTAACTTTTGGATTAAGTATACGGTACCTTGGGGTGGCCCTGGGCCAAAGTGTTGCGCTTGGTTTATGCGCTGCTTTCGGTACCCTAATCCCTCCCATCGTTTCAGGTGAAAACCTGTTTGCCTCGACAGCCGGGATCTTAACAATGGTTGGAGTGGCAGTATGTCTTGCTGGTATCGCCATTATCGGGTATGCAGGATCTTTAAAGAGCAAGGAAATGACTGAGGAAGAAAAAAAGGCTGCCGTGAAAGAATTTGCCTTAAAAAAAGGTATTATAATAGCCATATTTGCAGGTGTAATGAGTGCTTGTTTCAATTTTGGATTTCAAGCTGGTAAACCTATCGAAGAAGTGGCCCTGAGTCATGGCACTAATCCATTATTTCTAAAAAATCCCTCACTTATTTTTATACTTTTTGGCGGATTTATTACTAACCTTTTATACTGCGGTTACCTTAATATTAAAAATAAAACATACAAAGATTATATTTCAGTATCCGGTAGTGTTCTACTGAATAATCTATCTTTTACTTTCCTGGCCGGCTTATTATGGTTCCTGCAATTCCAGTTTTTTGGGATGGGCTCCAGTAAACTGCCTCCGAGTATGGCCGTTTTTGGCTGGAGTATCCTGATGGCACTTAACATCGCAATAAGCAATATTTGGGGTATCTTGCTCAACGAATGGAAAGGAGTTGCACGAAAAACAGTAATTGTACTGATTTTAGGTATCATTATTTTGATACTCTCCACATTTGTTGTTAAACTAGGTTAAACTTTACAGATATGAAAAGATTTGGTTTTAAGATGAAATTATATCCTGGCTTTAAGGAAGAATATAAGAAACGGCATGCTGAAATCTGGCCTGGATTAGTAAAATTATTAAAAGATGCAGGAATAGGGAACTATTCTATTTTCCTGGATGAGGAAACAAATACTTTATTTGCATACCAGGAACAAACCGGAGAAAGCTCATCACAGGATCTGGGAAATACGGACATAGTTAAAAAATGGTGGAAATATATGGCTGATATTATGGAAAGTAACCCTGATAACTCCCCTGTAAGTATCCCCCTGGAGCAGGTTTTTTATATGGAATAATAATTCAATATCGTATTAATAATTTAATCCATTAATTATAAAATTAAACACAATGAAAAAGGAATTAATTGAAAAAGGTTATCAACTCGCAAAAGAACAATATGCTGCACTAGGCGTTGATACTGAAAAGGCACTCTCTGATCTTAATAAAATAAAAATCAGCCTTCACTGCTGGCAAACAGATGACGTTGGAGGATTTGAAAAACCAGACGCCGAGCTCGGGGGAGGTGGAATTATGGTTACAGGAAATTTTCCGGGAAAAGCAAAGACAATTGCTCAAATGAGAGCAGATATAGACAAGGTTATGTCACTTCTTCCCGGAGAGCAAAGATTAAATCTTCATGCAAGTTATGGCGAATTCGGGGGTAAATTGGTAGATCGTGACCAGATTGAAGTAAAACATTTCCAGGGATGGATCGACTGGGCTAAAGAAAGAGGCATCGGACTGGATTTTAACTGCACATGTTTCTCTCATCCTTATGCAGATGATGGATTCACTCTTTCAAGCAAAGATGAGAAAATAAGAAAATTCTGGGTTGAACATACCAAACGTTGTCGTGCAATCGGTGCTGAAATGGGAAAACAACTCGGGACTCCATCTGTTCATAATGTCTGGGTACCTGATGGCACAAAAGATGTTCCAATTGACAGAAGTACTTATCGTAAGTTGTTGAAAAAGTCTCTTGATGAAATTTTTGCAATACAATACCCCAAAGAACACCTGAAAGATGCTGTTGAAAGTAAACTTTTTGGAATCGGTTCTGAATCCATGGTAGTTGGATCATATGATTTTTACCTTGGATATGCCATTAAAAATAACAAACTGCTTTGCCTTGATATGGGCCATTACCATCCAACTGAACAGGTGGGTGATAAAATCTCATCTTGCCTTCTGTATCTAGATGAGCTTCTGTTACATGTTTCAAGAGGTGTTCGGTGGGACAGCGATCATGTGGTTACTTTTAATGAAGAACTTATTCTCATTACACAGGAAATCATACGGGCAAAAGCACTAAACAGAATAAATGTTGCACTTGATTTCTTTGATGCAAGCATTAACCGTATTGGGGCCTACGTTGTTGGGACCAGGGCTGCGCAAATGGCGTTCATGTATGCTTTACTTGAGCCGTCTAATTTGCTTCTTAAATTTGAGGAAGAGGGCAAAAATTTTGAAAGGCTGGCCTTCCTTGAACTCCTTAAATCAAAACCTTTCGGGGCAGTCTGGGATTATTATTGTATGATCAATAATGTACCGGTAGGACAGGATTATGTCGAAGAAATACAGAAATACGAAAAAGACGTCCTGCTGAAAAGATAAGTTGATTTAATCCTTAAAGGGGAAAACTGATCCATCACCCCGATGATGGCTTTCGAAAGGGTTTGGCAGAATTGTATATGGATTGCCTGCCTTCATAGGATCCAGATTTAGGATATAAACCAAATTGCCGAAATGCCCATCATCATTTTGGATATAATCTGGTAAGATTTCCCCTTTAAAGAATTTTATTATTGAAGTCTGTTGCCGGATAATTAGATTTAATTGATCTATTGGTAAACTATAAATTAAAAATTAAGAAATATGAAAGAAAAAGTTATCGCAATATTTGATATTGGTAAAACCAATAAAAAGATTCTGTTATTTAATTATGACCTGAAACTTATATCTGAAATAGAAGGAAAATTTGATCAAATAAAAGATGATGATGGTTTTGAATGCGATAATATTGAATTTATTGAAAAATGGATAAGAGAATCTATTCTCGGGCTTCTTGGATCAGAAAAATATGAACTTACTGCGGTTAATTTCACAACCTATGGAGCAACTCTTGCTTATCTCGATGAGCATGGTAAAAGGCTGACCCCCATATACAATTACCTTAAACCAATACCCGACAACATACCCAACGAATTATATAAGAAATATGGAGGCAAAGATGAATTTTGCCGTAGAACAGCCTCCCCTGCACTAGGCATGCTAAATTCAGGATTACAGGCACTCTGGCTTAAAAGAATCAAACCGGAAATCTTTAATAAAGTAAAATATGTCTTACACTTTCCTCAGTATTTATCCTATTGTCTGACAGGGAAAATTTTTTCAGAGCACACCTCAGTAGGTTGTCATACTGCCATGTGGGATTTTGATAACTCAGCTTATCATCCATGGATTAAAGATGAAGACTTGGACCTCCCTCTTCCAACTGATATCGGCTCGCTCACTGAAATTAAGATGGGAGTGAAAAAATTAAAAATAGGAAAAGGCATTCATGACAGTTCGGCGTCTCTGGCACCCTATTTTGCTGGCAGCAAGGGTAATTTTCTACTGGTATCTACCGGAACATGGTGCATTAATATGAATCCATTTAACAGTGAAAAACTTACTGCATCACAATTATCGAAAGATTGCCTTTGCTATCTGAGTATCACCCAACAACCTGTTAAGTCCTCTCGATTATTCCTTGGACATTTTCATGATTCCCTATCAAAAGTAATGAGTGAAAATTTTAAAGTTCCTGAGAATAGTTACAAAAATGTCAAACCTGATTTCAATCTGGTTTCATCGCTAAAAAATAAATACAAGGACCGTGGAATATTTTTCAAACCTGAACCAGATTCGAGAGAAATCAACAAAAATATCGATTTTTCTTTATTTAAGTCATTCGATGAAGGATATCATCAGCTTATGATTGAGCTCTGTAATCTGACTATTGAAGCAATTAACCTCGTAATTCCTTCAGATGATAAGATTGAAAACATATATATTACCGGGGGATTTTCAAAGAACGAATTATTTGTAAAAATGATAGCATCTGCGTATCCTTCAAAAAAGATATATACTTCTGAAATTAATAATGCCACTGCACTTGGTGCTGCTCTTGTGATATTAAATTCATTAGATCCGGAAAACAAACCTGTTTTAAATCTGGGGCTTAAGGAATGGAGTTCATAACTTTAATTAATATGTTTTAATAGGCGATGTAGGTAGAGATAAAATCTGCTCACAACTTGCTTATACTTTCTTTGAAAAGTGGTAATTAAAATCAAGATATTATGAAACCTCCTTGTATAAGTATTCAAGACCGAGCTTGTGAGCTCAGCATATCTAAATACAATGGTATAATAATCAGCTAAATGAAGGTTCTCTACCTGACGGCAGATAGGCCTACCTACCGGGAGACATGCAGGAGCTCCTGCCCGTTGACAGGCGGTAATCATAGAATTAAAATAAATTATTATATGATGAAATGTGCGTAAAATAATAGACGGATGAAAAAAATGGATACAGCCTTAATGCATCCAAGAGAACAAATCGTAATGATCATAAGGCGGATTTATATAGGTGGACTTACTACTACGAGCGGAGGAAATGTATCAATTTATGATGAAAATGGGGACATTTGGGTTACTCCATCTGCTATAGATAAAGGATCCCTTCGTGAAAGTGATATTATGCAGGTTAAGAAAAACGGAGAAATGATAGGAAGGCACAAACCCAGTTCAGAGCTTCCTTTTCACAGAGCGATTTATGAAAGCAGACCTGATATCAGAGCAATTATTCATGCCCATCCCCCTGCCCTGGTTTCGTTTAGTATAATACATGAGATCCCTGATACTAATATTATCCCGCAAGCCAAATTTATTTGTGGATCTATCGGTTATGCTAACTACGATTTACCGGGAAGTGATCAGTTGGGATCCAGGATTTCAATTGAGTTTACCAAAGGGCATAAGGCTGTTATTATGGAAAACCATGGCACAGTAGTTGGTGGGAGTGATCTAAAAGATGCATATATCAGATTTGAGACCCTTGAATTTTGTGCACGAACCATTATTAATGCAAATACTATTGGCAAACCCAGATTTCTAACTGATTCGATGATCGGAGATTTTGAATCTCAGATACCACATGACCTTCCTGAATTTGATCTTGCTACACATACTTCTGATGAACGTCAGATAAGAGCCGATATTTGCTCAATTGTAAGGAGGGCCGCCGACCAGGGATTAATGCGAAGTACATATGGAACAGTTTCTGTGCGATGGCGACGTAATGATTTCCTCATAACACCAACCAATGTTCCCAGGTGGGACCTTGATATGGAAGATGTCGTCCTGATTAAAGATGGTAAGAGAGAGACTGGAAAAATTCCTAGCAGATCGATTCTTCTTCATCAACAAATCTTTGAGAAACACCCTGAAATAAACGTTATTATTCTCACCCAACCACCAGGAATAATGGCATTCGGTGTTACTGATGCAGATTATGACGTAAGAACCATTCCTGAAAGCTGGATTTTCCTGCAGGATGTTCCAAAAGTTCCATTTGGATCTCAATTTTTCGGGAAAGATATCATTCCGAATCTTTTAAGTAAGAATATCCCAGCGGTGATCATTGAAAATGACTCAATACTTGTTACAGGTCAGAATATTCTTCAGACATTTGACCGTCTTGAGGTGGCTGAATTTAGCGCACGTTCTCTTATAATGGCTGCGCCAATTGGTAAACTCCTGCCAATAAAGGATATCCAGATCGAAGATTTAAGAAAAAAGTTTCTAAATTAGTAATCCAAATAAAACTGATAAAATGAAAAACACTGGACATCTTTCACCAGGGCTTCTTTTGCCCTTCATTTTTGGATTTGGATCCTGTATCAACTCCTCCGATAATGTTCCCGCACATCCGAATATTCTGGTAATAATGACTGATCAGCAGAATGCTTCCATGATGTCATGTACTGGTAATAAATGGCTCAAAACTCCTACATTGGATGCTATTGCATCAGAAGGTATCCGGTTTACAAGGGCCTATGCTACTAACCCGGTTTGTGTTCCTTCAAGATTTTCATTAATAACAGGGCGGTATCCATCAGAGATTGGAATGAGAGAAAATGTGAGGATCGGCGTTCCAAAAGAACAAGTTATGAGCCTATATACTAATTCATTAGGAAATGTATTCAGAAACGAAGGCTACCAAACCTTTTATGGAGGAAAAGTACATTTGCCAGGAATGGGATTTAAACTTGATAAAGCACTGGGATTTGATCTTTTAACATATGACGAAAGAGATAGCCTGGCAATTGTATGTGCAGACTTTTTATTAAATCTCGGGAAACAAGAAGAACCTTTTCTTTTATTTGCTTCTTTTATAAATCCTCACGATATATGCTATGATGCCATCAGATGGGCAACACCTGAAAGTAATCTGGCAAAACAGACACCATGGGAGCTGGATGAAGCTTTAAAATTACCTGAAGGGATTTCAGAGAAAGAATTTTATGAAAAATATTGTCCGCCATTGCCTGAGAATCACGAACCTATGATTGGTGAACTAAGTAGTGTCGATAGTCTGATCAAGCTCAGGGTATTTCGAAATACCATTCGGGAAAAATGGACAGATAATGACTGGAGACTTCATCGATGGGCATATATGAGGCTAACAGAGCGTGTAGACGCACAGATAGGAATGGTTATGGATGCATTAAAAAAATCCGGACTTTCGGAAAATACTGTGGTTATTTTCACTTCTGATCATGGCGATCATGATGCTTCTCATAAATTGGAACATAAAACAGTATTGTATGAAGAAGCAGCAAATATCCCATTCCTTGTATCATTTCCGTGGATGAAACAAAAAGCAAAGGTGGATAATGAACATCTGGTAAGCAACGGATTAGACCTTCTGCCAACCTTATGTGATTTAGCTGGGATTAAAATACCTCCGGGGATTACAGGGAGATCTGTATTACCTTTAATCAATAATGAAAAAGTTACTGACTGGAGAGATCATATTTATCTTGAAACCGAGAATGGTTACATGATTCACACCGGGCAATATAAATATGAGCTGGACGATTATGGCAAAATCCGGGAGATGTTCGTTGACCTAAAAGCTGACCCGGGAGAAACAATTAATATGATTGATAAACCAGAATACTTAAATTTGATTGACTCTCTCAGGACAAATTTGATCAACCATCTTACTGGAACTGGTATTCAAATAAATCCTCCGTTGGCAAAAGTAAATAATTAATGATTTAGCAAAAGCAATAAATAAAATAGCTGAATTAAACTCTTTTTACAGATAGATTTAGGTTATTGAAAGTTATTTAGCTTTTTCTTTTAATACCTGAAACCTATTTTTCATAACCTTCACTCTCTGCAGATATAGGCTATCCGCAATGGCATTATGCTTCTCAAGCGGATCTTTTACCAGATCAAAATATTCTTCGTAATTATAAAATGGCCAGAAAATATATTTATCAGTATGAGTAACCAAGGCTTCAGAAGATGGGATCCTCTGCTCATTCGTGACAAAGGGATGTTCATAAAAGAAATCTTTCCTCCAGCTGACAGATTTCCTTGTTAAATATAATGGGGATAAATCTTCACCCTGCATTCTTTCAGGGATATTCTGTCCCGCTGCTTTGAGAATAGTGGGAGCAATATCAATATTGAGGACAAATTCGTCATTAGCCATATTTCTTCTTCTTTTTGCAAGCCTGGGATCATGAACAATCAGGGGAACTCTGATGGACTCCTCGTAAGGATACCATTTGTCAGCCAGCCCATGTTCAGAGTGAAAATACCCGTTATCTCCCATAAAAATAATAAGCGTATTATCATACACTCCCTGTTTTTTCAATTCATCAATTATCCGGCCAATACCCAGATCCAGTTCAGTAAGCATCCTATAGTAAGCTTTCATATATTTCTGGTATTTTTCTGGAGTATCAAAACGCCAGTGCCAGCGAACTCTCCCTTCATTTTGTTCAGTAACCAGAAAATACGGTAATAATTTAAAGAAAGTATCTGCCGCTGTTTCCGGTACAGGTATAAAATCATTTTTATATAGATTTTCGCTCTGAGGCTGATAACGGTATTGGTCCGGATGGTCATCCTGTGCATGTGTGGCAAAAAATCCTACTGATAGAGAAAATGGTTTATCGGCCGGCCTCGTTTTTAAGAATTCCAGTGCATCCCTTATATTTCTTTCTGTTACATGGATAGAATCCCCATTAGCTAAGGGATACCAGTGTTTCCCTTCATATTCAGTACTAAAATCAAAACTGTTTTCCTTTATTTTTCCAACACCGTATTTCCCAACATACCCTGTCCAGTATCCTGCTTTCCTTAATATGTAAGGATAAGTCTGTGAAAATGCATTATCGCTTAAAGGAACTCCAAATTCCCTGATATTGTGACGGCTCATGTATTGACCTGTTAGCAATGTGGCCCTGCTTACCATACAAATAGAAGTAGTAACACATGCATTGGTAAATCTTACCCCATCCCTGGAAAGTTCATCTATATTATTAGTCTGAAGCATCGAGTTTCCCATACAAGCGAGTGAATTCCAGCGGAGATCATCTGCAAGCAAAAAAACAATGTTCATAGGTTTATCATTGTTCTTTTTATTCTCCTGAACGCAGGAATTAGATATAAGACCTATTCCACATAAAATGGACAGCCCAATTTGTTTCGGATAAATACTATGGTAATTGTTCATTTTAAGAATTTTTTTTAATGAATATTCCGTTTTACTCCATAACCAATATGTGGGTAAAAACATAATTATCCTTAAACCCAATTTTCTTTAGCGAATATATGATTAATTTTTTGTTGAATCAATCGCTGTAAGTTTATTATCAGGACGTTTCGAATTGTCAATGATTTCCTATTCTTTATGACTGCTTATTTCCTTATTTAGTATCTGCTTCAGGTTTATTTTGGATTAGGGATCCATTTCCCCCTGTTACCTTCCCATACAAATTTCAGGTTATTGCCAGACATTTCCTGTTTTGGAGCTGATTTCCTGTATTCATTCCACATTTCTGTCACGAATGGATCAAATGTGGTTGTTTCAGCTCTAGGACGGGGATGTGATCCCCTGGCACTTGCATAAGGATCATCTTCTCTCATCCAACGATCTATATAATCAAAATATGCATCGTGTCCCCATAGTTGAATAGCTTTCATATATCTTGCTGCAAGAGCTGTTCCTGTCCACGCAACAGCATTGCAACAGATCCGGTAACCTTCTGTCAACCTGTCCCATTTATCCCATTGTTCGGGAGGTTTCTCTTCATAGGTTGCCCTTTGTCCATGATGCTGAACCATAAAGTAAAGTACGGTCTGTCCAAACCATCCCTTACCATAATATGTTTGTGTATCTTCCTGGAAAAATGCAGTAGGTGGAAGCACTGTAAAGCCAGGCTGATCTAACATAATGCTTGCAAACAAGATTGGCCATTTTCGTCCACTAGAGTGACCTCCACCCTCATTCCAGCTACCACCAATCATGGCCAGCCCATAAAGATCGATTCCCCTCTGGATCAAACCAATGGCTAATTTCTCTTTCTTTTCTTTTGGCACATCCAACATAAGCATCAGGCTGGCGATAGAAACGATGCGTGCGTGTTCACGTCCATAGTTCGGGCCATTTTCATTCGGAACAAGTTCCTGCTGCTCCCAACTCATCAGGTGATCAATCCATGGTTTCTGAAAAAATCTTTCAAACTCTTCCCAGGATGGGACTTCACCGGCAGGTTTCAATTTTGGAAGCAGATCCCATTTTATATCCTTCGAACGGAATATTGGTTTATTTGTCCCAGCATACGGGGGACGAAAAGCATCAGCAGGAGGAACCTTATCAAGACAGGTTAATACTGCAGCTACTCTCATGGTTACACGCGACTTCTTCTCAGATTCCACCATAATACTCTTACAAAAATTATCTACCGGAAGAGTAGTATTACTGATAGATGAGATTATTGAAAGATTCGGGGTAAGATCGACAGGAGGGACAATACTGTTGCTTTTTCTATAGGATGAATTCCTTGAATCATAACCTTGAGTAGTCCCTACCTTAAGTACAATCATCGAGCCATTGCGCATGGTCGAATCCAATTTTAAACTTGTATCACCATATTGGTTTAACCTGATATTTGTATTTTCTTCTGCAACAAGTGGTCCAGGTGTGGGAGTAATTTTCACAATTTTTACCGGTCCTATAACCCACCAATCACCGGTTATAAACTGACCTGTTTTTGCTGGTTTATCAAACGTCCAGGTAATGCCATACTGACTGACCTCCAAACGGTTTTTAACCTTGACTTTTATTGAAGTTGAAAGTCGTTCGTTGCTAAAACCAAACATAAATAGCAACGTTAACAAACCCATGGAATATAACAGTATTTTCTTCATATTATAATTATTAATCCTTATACTAACCAATTCCTATTTTGTGATTTTGTATAAATGCACTGCATATGATGAAAATTCATCAACGAATTTTCCTTTCTTCACTTTAAGAGTTCGCTTTTCTCCAAGTACTTCAACCTTTTTCCCTTCGCTGACAGAAAAAGTTGCCTTCGTTGATCCCGGTCTCATAGCAACAGCAAAAATATAATTTGTGATACCTTGATTTTTTGTTAAAATATCAATTGGAATTTCAGTATTGCTGCTATTAACCGAAGCATATCCACTGGTAGAAGGACTATTCAGTATAGAAGCCAGGGAAGCAACCTGCATATTCAGATCTTTGACGGCATTGATCATAACTGTATCATGTAAAAGACTTGCATCATCCTCAGGTGGATTTTTTGTAAAGGAATGACAGAAATAACCAAAACCTTTTGCTCCATGAATTAAAGCCATCCATACTTCCGATTTTACTTCCCCAGGAGTAGGTTTCCTGGGACTATCATCAGAAATTTTCGTGGTTTCAATCCAGCACCATACTGGTTTTGATCTGTCTGACCATTCAATAAGGTTATCAATACCTTTAGCAACATACCATAGATTCCCTTTCGTTTCTTTATCATTATTATTAACGGGATAAATATCAAAGGATGCAATATCGCAGCCTTTAAGATAACCGTTTGCAGAAACCTTATATTTATCAATATCCCCCGTACATTCGCCCCGACCGATATAATTTATATAAGAGACACCCTGCCCAAGATTTATATAAACCGGTCTTGTGGGATCATTCTTTTTAATTTTTTCATAACTTTGGATTGTGAGGGCCGGATCTCTGCAAGGATCATACTTTTGGGTCGTTGCATTCCATTGTGCATTATCAGGCTCATCACCATGCATCCATGCATAAATAACTTTTTCATCTAAATGACTCAATCCGAAGCTGTTCTGACCACAAATGACTTTCAGGTTTAAATCCTTGAAGATTTTAAGCGAATTCTCATTGAGGCGACTTCCAACGAACATATTTATCCCATTGCTCTTATATGCAGCAGCGTTTGAGGCACTTTGCACCCAGACAGCAATTGGAAAGAAATCGGGATCAAGATTAATATTGGGAGTTTCTTGACCAAAGGAAAAAGTACCGATTGACATTATAAGAAAGAAACAAAATTTTTTCATAGGAGATTGAATTAAAATTTGAATTAATTTAATATCAAGTAATTCTCAGACATTAAGGATTTGCAACTACCTGGAGTTTATTATCAGAACTTTTAGAATTATCAATTATTGCAGTTTCATGATGTCCGGTTATTTTATTATTAAGCATCTGCACCCGGGTTACTCCCTGGCCAATTTGCAAGGCATTTTTCTGAAGAGACTCATTTCCTTTACGGGTTTCCCTGATGATGTTATTATCAATAATTATATCATGTGTAATTCCTGCAATCGAGATACCACAACCTCTCTGAACATGTCCAGGCAAACCATTATTTTCAATGATGTTATCACGAATAGTAGTTCTGTGAGCACCATTTGCTTCTGTTTTAGTCCTGAAATGGATACCGTAACTTGCATTCTCATATATATGATTCCTTGCTATCAGGTTGTCTGTATCTTTATGCCCTGTCGATATCCCTCCACGTTTTCCATGATCCGGGAAATTAGTTTCTTCACGTATACCATTATAATAAATAATATTATCAGTAAACTCACTTTCCCTAACCCCCCAACATATATAGATACCATCAGATCCATTATGATGCACGTTACAACGCCGCACAATAGTCCATGGGCTATGAGATCCCGGATGTATCCCGTGATAGGTGTTATAAGCACTTTCACAATCTTCGACTGTTGTGTGTTCTGATGTAATTATCAAAATGCCATCACCTTGATTATTGATTGACTTCACATTGCGGATAATGCAGTTTTGAGAACGATCAAAACATACACTACCATTTCTTACATCAATCCATCCAGGATTTTCGTCTACTTTAGAATCAACAGTAAGTCCATCAATAACAACATTTTCTACTTTATATCCATATATCAAAGGGAATACATTTGCAATTAATGCAGCTTTACCTCCTTTCCTTGGAAGATCATAATCAGCAGTGAAATCAAATTCTATATACCCGCTGAGATAGAGTACACCGTTTTCAATGCGAGTTATTGTCAATGGATTGTTTATCATTTCGTTACGAAGTTCATTATCCCGGCAAACGATTCCCATTCCCACTTTAAAAATAGCAGGATCTTTAGGGGTAACTTCCTTTTGTCCTATATCCGCATCCTTTAATAGTGGACTTGAGATTGCAGGAGCATGTTTCAGGATAGTTTTTTCACGATTACCAGTTAAATGAATGTTTGAATGTAAACGAATTGCATCCTGAAGGATATATTCCCCGGGCAATATTTGCACAGTTCCGCCTCCTCTCTGATACATTAAATCTACTGCAGCCTGGATGGCTCGATTATCAGATCCGTTAATATCAGCCCCACTAATCCCCACAGTAATAATATTTTCCTGGTTCAATCCAGGCTCCGGAGCATTCTGTTGTCCCTTTAATAAAGGGCTATAAGCAGTAATCGTAAATACAATCAACATTGTATAAAAACATTTTTTCATAGTTGATCAATTTAAAATATTTATCATTATTCTATTTATCTCCCTTATAAATTCTCTTATTTAATATCTAGTACCTTTTTTTCCGCTAAAACTAATTTTACTGGTCCTAGTAATCCTGATTCGAGGAGAGGTGCATCCTTCCAAAGGAAACCTTTTTTCAGAGGCCCACCCACATGTTTTATATTAGTATTAGTACGTCTTAGATTTTCAGGTAGACGAGCATCGCCCGTTAAGCGGTTCGACCAGGTGTTTGCCACTTCAATAACCAGATTATTTTTACCAGGTTTAACAGCTTTGGAAATATCGGCATAATATGGAGAATTCCATAGAA
Source organism: uncultured Bacteroidaceae bacterium (assembly GCA_964553465.1). GTDB lineage: Bacteria > Bacteroidota > Bacteroidia > Bacteroidales > CAZKMG01. The sequence goes on along the minus strand of CAZKMG010000021.1, from coordinate 1,679 downwards.
TTCCAATATGATTACCATTCAGATAAACATCAGCAATTCGCTTAACATCACCCAGATCAAGAATGATATTCAGACCTTTTGTATTAATATCCTCTGAAAGCTCAAACTCTTTATAATACGTAGCAATTCCTGAAAAATATTTAATCCCATCCTCCGGATCTTCGGTCCATGAGGTAAGATTTGGCAAAATTTTTGATTCCGGAGCTCCCCAACCTCCTGGAAAACGAATTTCCCATGGTCCGGCTATATCTATTTCTGTCTGACTGGTATTTACTGTTATATTTTCTTTTTTCCCATTCGAAGTTTCAATTTCATAAGATCCATCCTGCCAGCCTACAAAGTCAATATTACCCTTATCAGAAACTGATAGGTTCATCATTCTGTTTTGAATACCCATTTCTTCAGGAACCGGGAATAATTGTATATTATCCTTTTTAACTGAAACAATATGTGCTTCTGCAATATCATCTCTGAAAACTACGAAAACTGAACTATTTGGGGAAAAATTCAATAAAACACTTGTTCCACCTTCAATAGATGAGTAAACAGCACATTTCATAATCTCTCCGGTTTCAGGGTTCCATAATTCAGGAACTTTATCTTTCACCCGAAATGTACAACTAACATTCTCCCAGGTTTTATTCTTATTTGATACGAAATAAATGTCTTCCTTATCAGTACGTCTATGAATATAATCCAGATTTGTATCTTTTTTAAGGCTACTAAAACTAAAGTCTGGACCAAAACCTCTCTCCTGTAATATTTCGCGTAGTGTACGTCCCCATATGATCTTTCCTTTTCCATAGGTGTATTCTTTTACTTCTTTGCCATCACAAGGCCCCCAGATTTGGTCCGCAAGTTTACGAACCTCTTCATCCCGGTTAGGATAATCAGTCAGTCCATTAGTTCTAATGGGTTTTCTTCCTACCACAGTGATCCCTGATTTTACCAGCTCAGCTATTTTCTTTAGGACATCCAGATCAATATCCTCGCGGTCAGGGAGGACCAACAATTCATAGCTCATTCCATCAGGTAGAACAATTCTCCCATTTCTTGCCTGCATGCGGGTTAAAATTACTTCTGCATTAGTTACATCATAATCATAACCATAACCCAATGAGGGATCAATATTCTTATCAGTGACATAATTATAACCCTGATCACCATAATAATAACATACATCACCCACAAATAATCCCTCACGGAGCATATAGCAACACCGTGACAGGTAATCCATAAATGGTTTTGCTTTGGGCCACCAGACTCTGTTTGGACCCACATGTGTCCCTGCCCAATAAGGCCATCCGGGTATTCCGGCTTCAGGAGGGTTATGAGCATAGGTATGAAGGGTCATTTTATTCATCCCATTACAGAAAGAATTGTCTGTAATATCTTTTAAATCACATGGAGCTTCCTGCCACATTATCCAGCTTGGATATGATTCCTGATCAACGATTTTCTTTCCATAAATATGTGATGCACAGGCAATTTCTTTTACAAGGGATGTGCGTGAACCATACCAGAATTCCCCTCTTGGAATATCCAGTGCACCAAGTGCTTTTAAAGCCTCAACAGGTACCGGACCCGGACCTCCAGATTCAGAACATAATTTGAGTCCATATTTATTGGAGATCCTGGTTGCATTTTTATAATGTGCATCAACGATGAGATCACAAATA
>CAZKMG010000020.1:0-18755 GCA_964553465.1 uncultured Bacteroidaceae bacterium | reverse complement strand
CTGAGTCCTTTGGTAAGCCCATAACAGGCTGTACCTAATCCACCGGAAATATGCGGAGGAAACTCCCAACCAAACATAAGAACCTTCATATACCTGGTAAATTAATTATTATTTATTTTAGATTCCATGTTAATAATCATCTCGCCAATCCTTAATAGTGCAGCAACACTCCAAGCTTGAGAAATGGCTCCCCTTGGCGTATGAGGAGGATCTCCATCATAAATCTCAGAAATCGTACCGATTCCATGCATCAACATGTCTTCCTCAAATCCGTGAAACAATTGTTTTATTGTATATAATCCACTTTGTTTATGAATATCCAGGTACGCTTTAGCGTAATGCTCAAGGAGCCAGGGCCATACAGTACCTTGATGATAAGCTGAATCCCTAGTTTCCTGGTCACCCTCATAGATCCCTTTATAGTTCGGATCCATAGGGGAAAGAGTCCTTAAACCTTTTTTTGTCAATAGTTCGCTTTCAATTTTATCAATCACCCCTTTCTTCATTTCTGTACTAATCGGCGAATAATCAAGAGCTGCAGCAATAATTTGGTTTGGACGAACACTGAAATCTTTGAAGTCCCCATCAACAAGATCCGCCAGATATAATTTTTCTGGATCCCAGAAAGCAGTCACAAATGACTCCTTTATAAGATCTGGAAAATGGCCCCATTCTGCTATGAACTTTTTATCTCCTGATTTTTGCGCCCATTCAAGACTAATCTTTATGGCATTGAACCATAATGAATTTATTTCTACCGGCATCCCTTTTCGCTGAGTAACAGGGCCAGATGAAATTATTGCATCCATCCATGTTAAAGCCTTTTCCTCTTCACCTGCCCAAATCAATCCATTTTGTAACATCCTAATATGATGAGAAGTTCCATTTCGGTATGCGTTCAATATGGCAATGATTGGTTTATTATATATTTTCCAGATATCAATCTCTGTATCATATTTTGCATATTGCTGCAGAGACCAGAAAAACCATAAAGGAGCATCCACTGAATTAAATGCAGGATTCTCATTACTGCCCATATTTGGGAATAATCCGCCTTTCATCCTTCCCACCATTGTATCAATGATCTCCTTTGCTGTACTTATCTTACCAGTTGTAAGTGTAATACCCGGAAGAGATATGAATGTATCTCTACCCCATGTCCCAAACCATGGAAATCCAGCAATAATCTCGGTTCCAGCTTTGCTCCAAACTAAAAACTGCTCAGAAGCATTTATGAGGCATTGATGAAAAGAATCTCTGGGTAAACGTTCACTGACCACAAAATCATAAAGCTTTATAAGAGATTCGGGGTTCTGATCCTCAAAAGTACTGGCTGAGAATACAATACTTTCGTCCTTTTTGATACCACACTCAAAATGACCAGGAACAAAAAGATCTTCTTTGAATTCATAGCCTCTCTTTTGCTCCTCAATGTACTCAATGTCATAGTACCAGTCCGGCCCTGAAATAAATTCTACAGGTTTATTAAATTGCATATAAAGGCCTGGTAATCCTTCATACATTCTTAGCATTATTCCACTTTTAACTTTCTTAAATTTCTTGTTAACATACATATTTGCTTTGCTTAACGAATGCATGTTACGGAACGCCAGGAAAGGTTTAAATTTCAAAATAGTAGGTGAATGTGCGTCGATTAAAGTATATTTAATCAATATCTGAGGCTGCTTTAGAACCAATACATATTCTCTCTCAAGAATAACCCCTCCAACTCTGAAGGTAGTAACTCCAACTGATTTTGCCTCAAAATTTCTTACATATTTATGTCCTCTTGGCACATATAAATCACCTTTATATTTATGAATTCCTAAATTAAACTCTTGTTCATGCTGAACTATAGACACATCCAGTGTCGATAGTAAGACAAACTTTTCTCCTTTCATCTCAGGGCATGGACAGACAAGCATACCATGGTATTTACGGGTATTGCAGCCAATAATCGTAGTTGATGCATACGAACCTGCACGATTAGATCTAACAAATTCTTTACTCAGCGAGTATTCGAGATTTGTGAGTTTACCCTTATCAAACTGTATATAACCCATAAATAATAAATTATTGAATTGCGGATATAAAAATTAACAACCTTTTTATTGTAATAATATATACTAAATCTTATATAAAGATCATCAAAAATTTAATCAAATTCAATATATAAAGGTTATTAAATGAATTATTATAAGTAATTACCCTGAGGCTTTTTCTGTTATCCAAAATTAAGGTTGCAATATAAAGAGTTTTCGCTTCGTTTCTTCATAATTTTGAATAATTTAGCACCATTAAATGAGGATTCAGGCATCAACCTGAAAAATATTTTCGATATGTAACAAAAATTGTAACATTTTAAATGGTTATCCATTGTTACACTATTTAAAACATGTAATTTATAATTGAAAAACAGCAGTTTATGCCTTACTGGAACAAAAAAAAGCTTAAATAGTTTGCTCTGATCATACTTCCAAATAATTTTTTAGAATTACTAAAGAGGTATGAAGCATCTTACTTTCCTGAATAAAATAATTTTAATTTGCTTTCGGGAAAGATTTAATGTATTTATTATATATAATTTAGCTTTTATAATTAATAATCAAAACATTGATCCTAATGGTAAATTTTAAATATCTGAAAAAGATTTCGGTGCTTTTACTAGTCATGTTATTATTTTTCACCTCAGAATGCGGGAGACATGATGCAAAGGTGTATAATGATTTAGGTAAGTACAAAAAGTTTATTGTGAAAGGAAATATTTCTAACGGAACAGGGAAAAAGCTGTATTTACAAGAAATAACTCCAAATATCATCAATATAAATGACTCAATTACACTTGAATCAGATGGGAAATTTGAGCTCACTGCTAAAACAAATTATCCTGGTTTGTATATGTTAAGAACTGAAGCTGGTCCCTTTTTTATTATTTGTGTAAAAGGGGGTGAAAAAATTGAGGTTATAGCTGATTATAATGACTTTCATTCTTATAACTTATCAGGATCGGAAGAATCAGAGCAGATCCGGTTGCTTCTTCAAAAAACTGCCGAGGCGCTAAATCAGATAGACCTCTTATCCAAACTTTCACAGGACAGTATTTATAGTCCCAATTACGCATCCATTAAATCTCGGATAACTACTGGTTTTGATTCTATAATGAATGACTTACGTGTTTATTCCATTGAATTTATAAGAAAAAATCAGACATCCCTTGTAAGCTTAGTCGCATTAAAAAATCAAATCGGGCCCCAGACACAAGTATTGCGCCCTGATATGGATAAAGATCTTTTCCTTTATGTTGATTCGGTTTTAACTTCTGTTTACCCTAAATCTGAACTTGTCCTTTCCCTTCATGATGAATTGAATTCCTTTTTGGCCCAATCGGATGCAAATCAAACATCAAAAAGTATAATTATTATAGGTCAACTTGCTCCGGAGATTGCCCTTCCTTCTCCCTCAGGTCAAATAATAAAACTGTCCTCCTTAAGAGGAAAAATTGTACTATTGGATATTTGGGCAGCATGGTGCCCGCCATGCAGAGAAGAAAATCCAAATCTCGTCTTAATTTATCAGAAATACCATTCTAAAGGGTTTGAAATATATCAGGTTTCGCTTGACCGGACAAAAGATGATTGGGTAAAAGGGATTCAAGAAGATGGCCTCAACTGGCTGCATGTCAGTGATTTGAAATACTGGAACTCAAGCATTGTGTCCCTATATGGAATTCAGGGTATTCCTGCAAATTTTCTGCTCGATAAAGAAGGTAAGGTTATCGCTTCCAATCTGAGAGGATCTGCCCTTAGTGAAAAACTTGCTGAAATCTTTAATTAGTTTTATCCCATGACAAAAATACCGGTTTTGCTTCTAATAATGAGCACATTCTTTGTTTCTTGCCATAAACGACCTAATATTATTATCGAAGGAAGTTTAAGTAAGGGAGCTAAGAATATTCTTATGCTGGAAAGATTCGATATCGATAAAACCATTAGCCTCGACTCGATTAAACTAAAAAATAATAATACATTTCGATTTAAAATATTTGCTGAACAACCAGATCTTTACATCTTACGCAATGCAGAAGGGAAGATAATCAACCTGCTCCCTTCGCCTGGTGAAAAAGTTATTATCGAAGGTAATTATTCTAAATTTGATAAAACATATACTGTTTCAGGATCGGAGGAATCTGAACGTGTGAGACAACTTGTCGAAAAGTTAACTGAAACACGTGATAATTTAAAAAAATTAGATGATGAATTTACTCAAAATGTAAATATTGCCTCTGAACAAACTGCTTTATATATTCAAAGGCAAAAGGAAATCATAAAAGATCAACGTGATTTTTCTATTCGATTCATAATAGAACATCTTAAATCAATTTCAAGTATTTATGCTTTATATCAAAAATTGAGTTCCAATCAGCTGGTTTTGGGTGAAAATAGGGATATTCAGTATATGAAAATACTTGCAGATTCTTTATCTAAAAAATATCCTGATGTCCCTCTGGTAAAATCATTTGTAAATGACGCCCGTAGTGCTGAAAGAAGGTATTATACCTACCTTGGTCTGCAGGAAAAATTGAATCTGGCTAATACTATTATGCCTGATATTGAATTACCTGACATGAAGGGTAATCTGATAAAACTTTCATCCCTGAGAGGAAAAACAGTTTTGCTTTATTTTTGGTCTCCTCAATCTGAAAATAGCAAAATTCAAAATGCAGAACTATTACAAATCTATTTGAAATATAAACCGCTTGGATTCGAGATTTTTGCAGTTGGACTTTATAATGATATAACGACATGGGCCAATGCAATTATTTTTGATCAACTTAGCTGGATAAATGTGATTGAGCAGGACATCAGAAATTCTCAAATCATCCGCTTATATAACCTGAACAGAATTCCTGTAAGTTTTCTTATCAGTCCTGAAGGTGAAATTCTAGCTCGAGATCTATATGGTGCTGAATTATCTGTATGGCTGGATAATCTAATAAAATGACAAATCTTTCATTGCAGGATAATAAAAGAATCTATTTTGTTTCCGATGCACATCTGGGACATCCTCCGGCTGAACAAAGTCTAAAACGGGAAAAACTGCTTATCAAATGGCTTGATGAAATAAAATCAAGTGCACATTCTCTTTATCTCCTTGGCGATATTTTTGATTACTGGTTTGAATACAGGAAAGTTGTACCCAGAGGATTCGTAAGATTATTAGGTAAACTAGCTGAATTTTCTGACTCCGGGATTCCTGTCCATTTTTTTACAGGAAATCACGATGTTTGGATATTCGATTATTTGCCGCAAGAAATTGGAATTACTGTACACCGGAAGCCTTTGGTACTTAATATAAATCACAAAAGACTACTTATCGCTCATGGAGATGGATTAGGCCCTGGCGAATACGGATACAAACTGCTGAAATTAATATTTACTTCTAAAATTATGCAGTGGTTATTTGCAAGAATTCATCCAAATACTGGCACTGGTTTCGCTCACCGCTGGTCAAAACACAGCCGGTTGTCAAAAGAATCTTCAAAAAATTTTCTTGGTGAAGACAGAGAACATCTGGTTCTCTTTGCAAAAAAAATTCTTCTGAATGAATATTTTGATTATTTTATTTTTGGACATAGACACCTTCCCTTTGATCATATTGTCAACAAAAAATCTCATGTAATTAGTCTTGGCGACTGGTTTATACATTTTACCTATGCTGTTTTTGATGGTAACGAGGTTAAACTGGTCAGCTATCCTGTTGAAAAAAACATGGATTTTATATTTGATTAAAAACTTCTCGGAAATAATTTTATGGAATAATCATTTTTATTTCATCATTATGTAAAAAATGACCATCATTCATAGTTGAAAATGAAATCTGAATGTTTTGTAAATATAGTCTTACTAATACATCTAACGAAGGCAAACCCACATGGATATAATTTTCAATTATATGGAATCCCTGTGAACATGACAGGCTGTATATCAGTCATTTAAATTTTAATAATTAACTCATGAAAAAAATATTCATATGTATACCGGCGGTAATGGTTTGTCTGGTTTTTAATCTCAAATCCCAGAACAATAATCCAAAAGTAATTAACTCAAAAATCACACACGTTACGGTCTTTAATACCGGGGCTCAAATAAGCAGTAACGCTGACGTTTCCCTAACCCAAGGTATGAGCAACCTTATATTGAGAGGACTTTCACCTTATATTGATCCTGAGAGTATTCAGGTAAAAGGCAAAGGGAAATTTACAGTTCTTTCCGTAAGTAATGAGATAAATTATATTTCAGGGATCGAGGAAAAAACTGAGATTGAGAACCTTAGAAAAAAAATTGATGAACTGGTTTTAAAAAGTGATGAAATAAAAATGAAGATCAATATTCTAAAAGAGGAAGAATCTTTCCTTATTGCAAATAAAAATGTAAATGGAAAGCAGGAAAATCTAGATGCTGAAAACTTCAAAACATTGTATGATTTTTACAAATCGTCATTAACACTCATTAGGACAGAAGTTCTCTCCAGTGAAAGGAAAATAAATGAAATTGAAAAAGATTTATCGCTATTGCGTCAGCAACTTAATGGCCTGCAATCTAAAAGTAATTTGCCTTCAAACGAAATTAAAATCATTGTAAAAGCAGATGCAGTGGTAAACGCAAAACTGGAAATTAACTATATTGTTCAGAAAGCAGGTTGGAGTCCTTCGTATGATATCCGGGTTACTAAATTAAATGAACCCGTATCAATTACTTATAAGGCCAATGTTTATCAGAATACCGGAGTGGACTGGAGTAATGTTACCCTAACCTTCTCTAATGCAAGCCCAAATAATTCAGGAAATGTACCTGTATTAAATCCCTACTACTTGGATTATGTATTACAAACTCAATCCTCCCTCGGCTATGAAATGCAGACTAAAAAATCAGCACCGGTAAGGATGAAAATGGAAGAGACGGTTGCAGACGATAATGTTGGTGCAGGATATGAAACCTCTGTACCCGTCGGATTTGTTACATCAGAAAATACTACCAGCATTGAATTTAATGTGGATGTACCTTATTCTATACCATCAGAAGCTAAACCGAAAAGTATTGATATGATGCACCTGGAACTGCCAGCATCTTTTGAGTATCAGACAGTTCCAAAGTTAGGTAAAGAGGCATTCCTGGTTGCCAAAATACATGAATGGGAGCAGTATGACCTTCTTCCGGGTGGAGCAAATCTTTACTTTGAGAATACTTTTGTAGGTAAATCCTTTCTCGATGTAAAATCCGTGAACGATACAATGAATATCTCTCTCGGGAGAGATATGGGAATAATAATAAAGAGAGAGAAAAGAAAAACCTTTACAAGTGAAAAATTTATAGGGGCTAATAAAATTGTAACTATTTCCTGGGAAATATCTATCAGAAACACTAAAAATGACAGGATCAAAATAAAAGTTTCTGATCAGGTACCTATTTCTCAAAACAAAGATATTACAGTTGAAGTACTTGAGCTATCAGGTGGGAAAACTGATTCAAAAACGGGTATCGTAAACTGGGATATTGAACTTAACCCTGGCGAATCGAAAACTATGATACTAACTTATTCCGCCAAATATCCCAAAGATAGCAGGGTAAACATTGAATAAAATGAGATATGAAGATATATTAAGAAAGCTTTAAAGAATCTTAAAAATAAATTTCTATAAAAACATCTTAATATTTTATTTTAGTATTATCATTTAAGCTATTCAATTTGGCGGAACTAATATTATACAACAAAGATGATATCCGGTTTATGGAAAGTTTCAATCCTGAACTGGTAAAAGAAAATTTTTCTGAAGACAATATCAAATTTTTATTGGCAGGTTTGGACGAAGAAGAATTGATCAATGAAATTTGTATATCCAATGGAATCCATCCTCTCCTTATTGAAGATATTTTTACTACCACTCATATTCCAAAAATTGAAATATTTGATGAGTATTACTTCTTGATTTTAAAATATCTTGAATTTGATACTACTGAGGATATATTCGAAATTCGTCAGATATCCCTTATCTTAAAGAAAAATATTGTACTTGCATTTACTGAGGGCAAAACAAATACGGTTATTGATGAGATTAAAATAAGGTTACGTGAATCCATCGGAAATTTGAGAACTCATAAATCCGATTATTTATTTTATAGGATTATAGACCTTACTGTGGATCAATATCTCTCTGCCGTAAATTATATTCGATCTAAAGTGGATATTCTGGAAGAACGTGCTGTTGACTCAGAAACATCGGATATAAGTCATGAAATAGTGGATATAAAAAGACAAATAAACCAGATAAGACGAATTTCTTTTCCTTTACGGGAAGAAATAATTAGAATTAAAAACAACAGTCCTGGCCTTGTAAATAAATCTACACTCACATACTTCCAGGATATTCTCGATCATCTTGCCAATAACATCTCTTCACTCGAAAACTTCCGTGAAATTCTGAACGATCTTATGGAACTTCACTTCTCCCAGATGAGTGCGAGTATGAATCAGGTAATGAAGACCCTCACAGTAGTAACAGCTATATTTATTCCTATGAGCTTTATTGCAGGAATATATGGAATGAATTTTCTCTATATGCCAGAATTAAAATGGAAATGGGGGTATCTTATTTTTTGGGGTTTAATTCTTATTGTAGCCATTTTAATGATTATTTATATGAAGAGGAGAAGATGGTTATAGAAATAATTAGAGAAAATGGGAATAGATATAATTTAAGCTCGAAAAATTCCTTATTAATTCCTTAGTGTATGAATTAAATAATCTTTTCAATTATCCTGATGAATGAATAAAAAATAGCTGCCAGAAAATTGGCAGCTATCGATTTACTTACAGTTAAATTTTAAAAAATACTTAATGTTACGGTTAATCCAGCCATTACCACAGAGACCATAGTCATAAGTTTAATAAGGATATTGAGTGAAGGACCGGAAGTATCTTTGAAAGGATCCCCAACAGTATCACCAACTACGCCAGCTTTATGTGCATCACTTCCTTTTCCTCCATAATTTCCTTTTTCTATATATTTTTTAGCATTATCCCAGGCTCCACCTGCATTATTTAGCATGGATGCCAAAGTAAAACCAGTGGTTAATCCCCCTGCAATAAGACCTACAACACCAGAAACACCTAAAACAAGACCAACAGCAATTGGTACGGCAATAGCGATAAGGGAGGGGATAAGCATTTCCCTTTGGGCTCCTTTGGTTGAGATTGCAACACATTTTGCATATTCAGGGGTCGCTGTTCCTTCCATAATTCCGGGGATTTCTTTAAACTGTCTTCTGACTTCATCCACCATAGCACCTGCTGCCCGGCCAACAGCTTTCATGGTCATAGCGCAAAATACAAAAGCCATCATTGCTCCAAGGAAAATCCCCCCAAGAAGCATCGGATTAAAAAGTGTGAGATTATATGCATCAGAAAAATCTTTTATAGTTGCTGTTGTAAGCTGAACAACTTTTTCACCATGTTCGGCCACTGGAATAATTGCAGCTTTGGCACTGTAAAAAATAACATCTCCAATTTCTTTAATCCCGTCCGTTTTATCGGCAATGTTACCCAGCCACAACCTTACTTCTTCCATATAGGCAGCAAGAAGAGCGAGTGCAGTCAAAGCAGCAGAGCCTATAGCAAATCCTTTTCCCGTAGCGGCTGTAGTATTACCCAGCATGTCAAGTGCATCCGTTCTTTCTCTCACTTCTTTTGGAAGATGTGCCATCTCCGCATTACCTCCTGCATTGTCTGCAATCGGACCAAAAGCATCGGTTGCTAAAGTTATACCTAAAGTTGAAAGCATTCCAACAGCAGCAAATCCGATTCCATATACTCCCTGGGCAAAATCGTGAAAACCACCTGAAAGTCCGTAAGCTGCTAAAATACCTGCAACTATTGTAACAACAGGAACCCAGGTAGAAAACATTCCAACTGCAATACCATCGATTATTGTTGTGGCGGGACCGGAAGTTGCTTGTTTTGCAATTCCTCGTGTAGGACCATATTCATCGGAAGTAAAATATTCCGTTCCTTGCCCAATAATAACCCCTGCAACAAGCCCAGCTACAACTGAGCCAAAGATTCCCCAGGTAATCCAGTCAAAATAAGCCATTATGGCAAGGACTATAAGTATAAGCAAGGAACTACCTCCTGTTCCGATTAATAATGCTCGTAACAGGTTTTTTTGTGTTGCTGATTCCTTAGTCCTGACCATGAAAATCCCAATAATCGACAGAATAATTCCAACGGCAGCAATAATCATGGGAGCAATGACAGCTTTTGTTTGGTCAACTCCGGCAACAATGGGTAAGGCTGCACCTAAGGCAGCAGTGGCAAGAATTGATCCAGCGTATGATTCATACAGGTCTGCGCCCATACCGGCAACATCACCAACATTATCTCCAACATTATCTGCAATGGTCGCAGGGTTTCGTGGATCATCTTCAGGAATTCCAGCTTCGACTTTGCCAACAAGATCAGCACCCACATCAGCTGCTTTAGTATAGATGCCCCCTCCTACACGAGCAAAAAGAGCCTGAGTGGAAGCACCCATGCCAAATGTCAACATAGTAGCTGTTATTTCAATCAATTTAACATGTTCAGTAGTTCCCTGATTAACAAAATGTAATCCAAGGAAGGATAATCCCGACTGCATATGCTCCTGAGTATAAACTAGTTTAGTTAAAATCAAATACCATGCAGAGATGTCCAATATTGCAAATCCTACTACTACAAGTCCCATTACTGCACCACTCCTGAAAGCAATCTGTAATCCTTTGTTTAACGATTGCGAGGCTCCATGAGCGGTTCTCGCTGAAGCATAAGTTGCTGTTTTCATTCCCAGGTAACCACAAAGTCCTGAGAAAAATCCTCCGGTCAGGAATGCAATGGGAACAAAAGGATTCTGTACGCCCATATATGCCAGAAAAGTCAAAATGATTACAAGAATTATAAATACTTTCCCAACAACTTTATACTGACTTGAGAGGTAAGCCATTGCTCCCTCCCTGACATACTGCGCAATTTCTTTCATCCTGTCAGTACCTTCAGAATTCTTTATCATAGATTTAAAAAAGAACCATGCAAATACAAGTGCTACTACTGCAGCAAAAGGCACAAACCAAAACATTGCATTAGTATCCATATTATTTCACTTTTAATTGATTTTAATTCTACATTATTATTTTAGGAAGTTCCTGTTAATAAAACTTATTTGAAAAATCCCACAAGTACAGGTTTTTAGATTAATAAATGTCAAAGCCTGTTTTTTTGAAGGGCTAAAGATAATGAAAAATGTTATTGAAATTCAAATTAAATAAAATCCTGAAAGATGAGGAAAAAGTAAATTTCATTTTATACTTTTTGTGTTATGTTCTAAATCCGAAACTATATGTTATTAATATTCTTTGCCTTACAGAGATTGAAAAATCATTAATATTCCCTGAATAATATCATTAACAATAATCGCTTCGATTGAAATCTATTTTTATTCCAAATAATCAGATCGAATAAATGAAGGTCGGAACTATTATTGATCAACTTTTTTCATATGCTTATCGAGGAAATTAATCATTGCCCTGTAAAAATCAAATTGGTTTTCCTGATTATAGAATCCATGGCCCTCATTGTCTTTTACCATATATTCAACCTCGACACCACGAGCTTTTAATGCTTCAACCATCTGATCCGATTCTGCTTTATTAACTCTTGGATCACGGGCTCCCTGAGCAATAAATAAGGGAGCTTTAATATTATTTACCAGCATCACTGGAGATGTTTCGGCTAGTAGTAGACTATCTTTAACCGGATCACCCACCATCTCATATAACATCTCCAACATAGGCTTCCAATACGGAGGTATAGTATTCATAAAAGTGAACAGGTTACTAACACCAACATAATCAACTCCACAGCAATACAGGTCAGGTGTAAGTGTTAATCCGGCAAGAGTTGCATAGCCTCCATAACTTGCTCCATAAATGGCTATTCGATCTGGATCAGCTATACCTTCATTGATGAGCCAATAAACCCCATCAGAAATATCATCTTGCATTTTCCTTCCCCATTCTTTAAAGCTGGACTCATAAAACTTTTTTCCATAACCAACAGATCCCCTGAAATTCATCTGGAAAACTGCATATCCCCTGTTTGCAAGAAATTGTACTTCACTGATAAAGCCCCATTCATCCCTTGCCCATGGCCCTCCATGCGGATGTATGACAACTGGAAGTTTTTTTGCTTTTACACCAATAGGCAGGGTAAGATAAGCATGGATCACCAAGCTATCCCGGGTCAAATAGCTGACGGGTTTCATTTCGGCCATATTATCTTCTTTCAGCCATGGAGAAACATTATGAATAAATGTAAGCTTTTCATTTTTTGTATCATATGTATAATAGGATGCCCGCAGCCTGTCGCTTGATGCTCTAACCAGAAAAATATCCTCTTGCTTATTTTCAGATACAAAGGATATCTCAAGATCAGGAAGTTCCTTTACAATATTTTCGTACATTTTTTTTGTTGTCTCGTCAAAAAACTTCCAGTTTGTTCTGTCTGTAATATAATAAGCGGCTGTAATCATTTTTCTTTTCCTAGAATAGGTAAGCCCCTCAACATCTACCTCATCATTGCTGAAAATTAAATCAGTCTCCATATTTTTTTCAGGATCATAAAGTACAATAGCAGATTTGTCTCTACCAAGATTTGATGATACATATAAATCTTTATTGTCGAAAGTGAATAAAAGGGGATTAAAAGAATCTTTAAAGGAAATAGTCATAAGTTCCCTGAATTCCTGATCCTCAGTAGTTCTGTAAAGAATTCTCTGATTAACACCATCTGTTGCAACGGCCAACCGTAATTTACCATCGTGATCGATCATCCACCCCATAATATCACCGGGATTCTCTGCCAGAAGTTTCATTTCACCGGTTTTGAGATTAACCCGGTAAGGATCAAATACCTGGGGATTTCTCTCATTTGTTCCGATTATCATTTCATCCGGAAATTCTTTCATCCAATCAATCAAATCAGCTCTCACACCAGCAATAGCCACAATAGGTTTTACATCATGTGATTCAGTATTAACAGAAAAAATTTGCATATTTTCATCACCACCTACATCCTTGAAAAATAAAATGGTATTATTATTTTTCCATCCATAATAATATATTGAGCGTTCAGTTTCAAAAGTTAATTGAATAGCAGAATCTTTCCCTGCCTCCGTGATAAAAACATTTCTCATATCTTTGAAAGGAGCCATATATGAAAGATATTTCCCGTCAGGAGAAATCTGAAATGATGACTTTTCAGGATTTTTAAAAAAATCCTCCATCGGAATAAGGGGGGGAGGTTGCATCTTATTTTTACAGGAAAAACATAACCCTGTGAATATCATTACTATTAAAAAGAAGCAAATTTTATTCATTGGAAGAAGAAATTGGTTTATAATCTTGTAATATAATCAAAGTTAACAAAAAACTTTTGAAAACCTGGGTATGTTTAATTGGGTATATATAAAACTATATGACATTTTTTCATTAGTATGTGTTTAATATTTTTTCAATTAATATGTTTCCTGTAATATTAAGGGATGAAATATCTACATGATTTTGGTCATAGTCTTCAGGAAAAATCATGATTAACATTTATTGTTATATTTACAGAAATTCGATCTTCCTTAGACATATGCAAGCTTGTGAATTATCTTTATAACTGTCTTTTAATAAAGTGAACCCAGCTACAGAATCAAACAAAAAAATTATTGAATGCATGAGAGGATTAATTCATAATTGTGCAAAAATTTGAAAACAATAACTGTATTAGAAGTAGTGAAAAGTAAAAGACTTATCCTATACGAATGACACCTTCTTATATTTTATTTATATTAATAACAGGAGTAGCTATTCTTCTGTTTCTTGTCCTTAAATTTAAATTAAGTGCTTTTCTTTCCCTCCTCATAACCTCCATAATTGTAGGTGTGTTTTCCGGGATGCCTCTTTCTGAGATTACAGAAAGTATGCAAAAAGGGATGGGTGGAACACTGGGATTTGTGGCAACAGTAGTAGGTCTGGGAGCCATCTTTGGGCAGATCCTTCAGAGTTCAGGTGGCGCTGAATCCCTTGCTCATTATCTGGTAAAAAAATTCGGTGAGGGCAGGGCATCATGGGCTATGATGGCTACCGGATTCCTGATTGCTATCCCTGTGTTTTTTGATGTCGGGTTAATTATCCTGATCCCAATTGCATATGCACTTTCACGCGACACAAAACGATCATTATTATATTACGGGATACCTCTTTTGGCAGGATTAGCTGTAACCCATAGCTTCGTTCCTCCTACTCCAGGTCCTGTAGCAGTTGCAAATATTTTACATGCCGATCTTGGCCTTGTCATTCTTTTCGGGCTTCTTTTCGGGTTGCCAGTAGCAATTATTGCCGGACCTGTTTGGGGAAAATATATTTCAGGCAAGATAAATATCCAACCTCCGGGCGAAATATTTATACAAGATAATGAAATGAATACATCCGAACGGAATTTTCCATCCTTTGGTTTAATCATTGCTCTTATAACTATCCCTTTATTTCTTATTATAATTAGTACATTTTCAAAATTGGGAATTGAACAAAACATTATAAATAAATCTAAGATAACCAATATACTGATATTCATTGGACACCCCTTTTCTGCTTTAATTATTGCGACCTTACTTACACTTTATTTCCTTGGATTTAAAAGAGGGATGTCAAAGCAAAAAATGCTTGATCTAAGCACCAGGGCTCTGGGACCTGCAGGAATCATCATACTGATTACCGGCGCTGGTGGTGTTTTAAAACAAATCCTGATAGACAGTGGAATGGGAAAAATAATGGCCGAAGCTATATCAGGATCGCCGGTTCCTCCAATCCTTCTTGCATGGGTGCTTTCTGCTGTTGTCAGAGTAACCCAGGGATCTGCAACTGTGGCCATGATCACAGCTGCCGGAATTATTTCTCCTGTATTGCCAGCTCTTGACTTAAACAAAATTGAAATAAGTCTAATTGTACTTGCTATCGCTTCCGGTGCAACATTCCTTTCACATATTAACGACAGTGGTTTTTGGCTCGTCAGTAAGTATTTTGGAATGGACGAAAAACAAACTCTAAGATCCTGGACCATGATGGAGTCGATCATTGCAATATCAGGCCTGATTCTTTGTTTGTTTACAAGTATGTTTGTATAAATCAATATAAAGCTTTGATCCATTCTTGGTCTAAAGTTTGCTTGATAATTCTTAACTTTTCCAAAAATAACAATGTAGAGATATTCGCCTATTCAAGCGGAATCGGAATAATTAATAAAGAAAAGCTGTTATCCCTTTTAATTTTGAGTTTTAATTATCATAAAATTTTTATAATTTTTGAGTATTAAAATTAATTCCAATTGTCGGTTGTAAGATTTTTGGCATGTAAGTTTTAATAATTTTGATTTGCAGACTGTATTATTAATTCATGTAAAATATGTGATCATTCTTGATCATCAATATATTAACCAACTATTAACCTAACTCCTCCAAACATGAAAAATTTATTTCAAAAAAATTGTCAATTAGTTATGATTTTTTTATCCGCTGTTCTTATTCACTTTCCATCTCTCATGTATGGGCAGGAATTATTTACCCCTGAAGGAGTGAAGATCCTGAAAAATAAAAGTTTTGATAACAGTGACAAAGCCAGACAAGAGATTCTTGATCTTTATAAGGATCTTCGAGTAACTGATGTACTTGACGGGATGGACCTGATAGGCTTGCAAGATATCGGATTGATGGACAATGATATCCGACCCTTATGGAGAGATCCCATTAATCTTAACCACAAGGTAGTAGGATTTGCACTAACTGTAAGATATGTTCCAAGCGATACCCGGTCTGGGGTAAATTCATTTAAAACCATTGAGGATGCGAAGGGTTGGAAAAATAAACAATATGGACGTGCCGGCGATGCCGGTTGGGTAAAGACTGCCAGACCCGGCGATGTTATCGTAATGGATGTGAATGATGTTTTTGAGTGTGGTAATATTGGTTCGAATAACAGCCTTGACTGGGCGCTGTCTGGATTTACCGGGGTTATCACAAACGGAGGTGCAAGAGATACAGATGAGATCATCAAAACCGGAAAACTCCCTGTATACTGCAGAAATGGTTGCAGCACAAGAGGGATTCGACCAGGAAGATTAATTATCGAATCATACAATTTCCCTGTTACCTGTGCAGGTGTGCTGGTTTATCCGGGCGACTTAATCGTAGCCGATGGAGATGGTGTCATTGTTGTTCCGCGTGAAAATGCTTTACAAGTTGGCAAGTTGGCGAAAGAAATAATGACAGGGGACCAATCCAGCCGTTCTGAAAAATTAAAAGAACTGAATAAATAAGTAGTAAAAATCATCTTTTAACAAAGTTTTTATTTGCTTGCCGTGACACTCATCCTGCCCATCCTTCCCTATCGAGGTTTCGGTAGTTAATTGCTTCTGCAAGATGATGAGTTTCGATATTTGGCATTTGTTCCATATCAGCAATGGTCCGGGATACTTTTAATATCCTGTCATATGCTCTTGCGGAGAGTCCAAGTTTTTCCATTGCATTTTTTAAAAGTGTCTGACCTGCTTCATTTATAGCTGTATATTTCCTCAGCAACTTGCTGTTCATATGTGCATTACAGTATACACCCGGTATATTTTTAAATCGTTCCTTCTGAACTTCCCTAGCCATGATAACCCTTTCCCTGATTACCATACTTTTTTCTGCTTCCCTGCACTCAGCAAGTTGTCTGAATGGAACAGGTATGATCTCAATATGCAAATCTATGCGATCTAACAATGGGCCAGACACCCTGCTGAGATATTTTTTTACAAGTCCCGGCGGACAGGAACAATTTTTTTCGGGATGGTTGTAGTATCCGCAAGGACAAGGGTTCATACTGGCAACCAGCATAAAATTTGCAGGGTATTCAACACTGAACTTCGCTCTTGATACATTAATAATTCTGTCTTCGAGAGGTTGACGCATCACTTCCAGCACATTTCTTTTAAATTCAGGTAGTTCATCAAGAAATAATACACCATTATGAGCCAGGGAGATCTCCCCGGGCTGGGGAAAATTACCACCACCTACCAATGCCACATCTGATATCGTATGGTGTGGACTACGATATGGTCTTTGCGTCATCAGAGAAGAATTTCTGTTGATCTTTCCAGCAACTGAATGAATTTTGGTCGTTTCGAGTGCTTCTTCCAGCGTGAGAGGCGGAATTATAGTTGGAAGCCTCTTTGCCAACATGGTCTTCCCTGCACCTGGGGGACCGATCATAATTACATTATGCCCTCCGGCAGCTGCAATTTCAAGAGCCCTTTTAACTGTTTCCTGACCTCTTACTTCAGCAAAATCTATATCAAATGCAGCGAGTTTACAATAGAAGGCTTCTCCGACATCAATTGTGGTCGGAGTAATCCCTTGTTCACCTTTCAGGAATCTTGTTACATCAATGATTGACGTAACACCAATTACGTCCAATCCTTCAACTATTGCAGCCTCAAGTGCATTTTCCTTTGGGACAATCAATCCTTTAAAATCTTCTTCCTTTGCCTTAAGTGCAATAGGTAATACACCCCGAATACGCTGAAGGCTGCCATCCAGAGATAGCTCTCCCATCATTACATATTTCTCCAACCTTTCAACTGTAAGTTGCTCTGATGCTGCTAAAATACCAAGGGCAATAGGAAGATCATACGCGGAACCCTCTTTCCTGATATCAGCAGGTGCCATATTTATCACGATCTTTTTACCAGGCCAGTGATAACCATTGTTTTTTAAAGCAGACTCGATCCTGTGCTGACTTTCCTTTACAGCATTGTCTGCCAGACCTACAATCGAAAATCTAATCCCTTGGGATACATTAACTTCCACAGTAATAATGGACGCACTTATCCCCTGAACAGAACTGCTGAAGGTCTTTACGAGCATGGATGATATAATTTGTATATCTGTTAATGCACAAAAATGAAAAAAATCAGCTATCCTGAAGGAATTAAAGCTCTCTTTCAAACAATCCTTACAGATTTGACTGATCTTAATTTTTCGAATAATTTGATTTTAATCCTGAGCGGTTCTTTATAGGTTATAATTTTATTGGATATAGGTTTCAGTTAAAGAATTAAACAGGTTTGCGAACATAAGAACAATTCTTCGGATGATTCACCCCTAGAGTAGATTGTTCTTTGCAAGTGTAATGATAATTGAGAAAAAGGGTTTAATTGATTTTCTGTTCCAGTACCTCCGGGTTCCTGACAATTTGCTTTATATATTTAAACAATTTTCCCCCATGTATTGCATCCACTACACGATGATCCAGGGCTGCGCTTAATGACATAATCCTTCTTGGAACTACCTGCTCATCAATTACTGCAGGTTTTTTGGATACTCCACCCATTACAAATACAAAAGCTACATTAGAAATTGGGAATAGTGCAGGATATCCAGTATCCAGACCAATACTCCCAATATTTGTAAGGACAAAGGAACCAAAACTGTCAGATGCCAAACCTAGCGAAGGAATAGATACACCCAGGTCAATGCTCAGACATTTTACTAAATTAAAAATCCATCCCCGGATGGGCCAGGGTAAGGAGGCAAGTATCCCTTTCATCTTCATCGTCCTATTCTCAGATCCGGTTCGGGTGTTTTTTAT
>CAZKMG010000019.1:0-19966 GCA_964553465.1 uncultured Bacteroidaceae bacterium | reverse complement strand
TAACGAAACGCGAAATTGAATATTATAATTAAGTTTTATGAATTGTTATTGTAATATTACAGCCTAAAGCTTCAAGCTTTGAACTTCAATTCTTCAGAAGATGAGCAGAATATTACTATTAATTACCAATAAACCGTTCAAGGACATTAACAAAGTATTGGGAATCATCCTTATAATCTAAGATAGTTCCTATAAATACGAAAATTTTAATTTCTGGAAAGAAAAATATTGAATTATTGTAAAGGAACAACTTATCTTGTTCAGTTACTATGTTTTACTATGTTTAAGAAATAAAGTAGAGCGTCTATTTCTAACCATTTGATAATAAGGACAATGACAATCATTATCCGGTTTCATGACTTTAATGTTATGAGTCATTTTCTATAGGAGTTTTACCAGTATTTATTATGAAGAATATCCCTACTTCGAAATTGAAAATCCGAATGGCTGAGACAGAGTGATGCCCTTATCATTTCTCAATTCGAATCGGATATAAGATTTGTCAAATCGCTTATAATTGAATGACGCATTACCTTCGGCTATCAGGTTATTTGTACGGGTGCTATCGCTCCCGCTGATACCTGAGATCCAGCGGATAGATTGATAATCGTGTGCGAAGACCCTTATTTTATACTCCTTTTGATTAACGATTATTGAGTCAATTCTCGGTGCGAGGGCCTCACCGGAATGACCGGGTTCATTGCTTAAAATGAAAGCACCCTCTTTCATCGCCCTTTTGAGTGCTGGGACTGATAACTCTTTCATCAACATAAATTGATAATTTCCCATCATCTGGTTTATCCCATGCATATCATCGTCAGCAAAACCCCAGATCGGACGACCAGGCATTGAACGGGTTAAAAGTTCATCCCAAAGGATTCTGTCATAAGGATAGGAATCATTTGGCCGGTTATAAACTTCTATGCCTGCTATTTCCGGATATTTATTAAAGTATTCAATGTACCACTCAGGCGAAAATATTTCACCGGGAGTGTAAGTCTTCTTTATTTTCCAGTATCTTCCCGGGTGGTTCATGATGCAAAGGGCTGATGAATCGCGGGCTTGCTGAAAAGTTGAGTCAAGGTTATAACATCCGCCAGAGATCCTTGCGAAAAACATTCCCCGATGATGTGGTTCATCGAGCTCAATACCCGGTATGGCCAGAACTTTCATGGAGTCTGGATTACGATTTTCCCAATCCGGTTTAATCTTAGAGAAATCACTCCAGGGCCAGGTCAGCACATCATGGTCGGTTATAGTAATAATGGAATACCCATTCCGGGCATATGTATCAACAACATAATCACCGGTAAGGCTTCCGTCGCTGTTAGTGGTATGCATATGAAAATTCGCCTTGAATTGAGTGGAATTCTTCCAATCAACATTTTCATATGGGTTCACCACCATCTTAACTTTTTGCGAGGTACAGGCAGACAGTGTTATTACTATCGAAGCGATTAGTATTAAAGACTTCATATGATTCTTATATATTATTGTTTATTCGACTTACCTTCTATCAAACCAGATACGTTTCATTATATTTTGAAATCATTGCAACTATCGATCTTATAAACTGATTATTCCGGGTAAACTGAACTACCGTTCCAGTTCAAGCTGACCAATCCTTCTTAAAGAGCGTAGACAAGGTAAAATTAATCCTTTTTTTGATTTTAGCTTTCTTTATGTCTCCCCTTTTAAGACTTTAAATATTTTGTGTCTCATTTTGTATCTTTCATTTAGAAATTCCTTAAGGATAATGAAGATAAAAAAATGCCCCAATCATCCGATTGAGGCCACTTTTATCCATGCTGGAGATTAACCCCCACGGTAATGGTTGAAATTTATTGACATGAATTGATTTTACGATATTTAGATTCCGTGGGTTAAAACCCACGGCAAAATTCTTAAATTCTTCGCCGGGATTAAAATCACCGGCTCAGTTCAAATATCTCTATGGTCTATCCCAGGTATTCTCTATTCCAGGACTCTTAGGATTTTTAATACATTCTGGCTATCATTTTCTGCATCAACTGCCTGATCGATATTAATGATCTCTCCTTTTTTATTTACAGTAAATGTCCACCGTTTTGCTGTTACTCCTCTTTTCAAAATAAACTCTTTACCATCAATTTCCCTTGTTATAGAATTTCCTTCACCAAGTGGGACACCGAACTTCCTGGCAATTTCACCAGTATTATCAGAAAGAAGGGTAAAATTTAGGTTATATGCTTTTTTAAATAATTTCAGGTTATCAATTTCATCTCCGCTGATTCCCACAACAAGAGAATTCTCTTTTTCAAGGTCGGAATAACTATCCCGGTAACTACATGCCTGCTTTGTACATCCACTGGTCATAGCTGCTGGAAAGAAATAAATTACAATGTTTTTCTTCCCAATATAGTCTTTTATATTCCAAAGCTGGTTGTTATCATCAATAGCAGTAAATAATGGTACTTTGTCACCTGCTTTAAGACTCCTTACTTCCTGTCCCATGAGCGGAAAAATCAGCAGGATCCCTGAAATTAGAAATAGTGAAAAAATCCTTAACGGTTTCATAATCTGGACATTTTAAAAGAAATTATTCAAACAATATCTTCAAAATAGCTCAGGATTAAAAAAATCCCTTTAATAAATAATTATTTGCCAGTTATTTAAATAATAACATAAATCTACTAAGAAAGTTTAGATGAAAGTACATAACTAATGACTGCTCTCCGGCTTCATATGCAGGTAAAAACTGAGTTGATGGAAATATCAGTTGAGAGAGCGGGGAGTTATGTGGATTAGGATTTGGGATTAAGACAAATTAGTATCAAGTAAAGGACAAAAAGATGGAATTTTACCATATCCCGCTGTAAGCCTATCAGCGACTAATATTATGAAATAAGAGATAAGCTAATTATTTTTTGACAAATGTAACATAATTAGCATTCACATTCTGAAGTTTTATCAGAAGATTGAGCTGATTCGATCCCTAAGGATCAGGTACACCCAAGCGCTTCCATTAAATCCAGGATCATCTGGGCAAGCTCATCCCGGCTAATACCCTGGACAAAATCCGGTGGAGCATCCTGACCATCGCAATGTTTGTAAGCATCACTCAGTTGCATACAGGCAGTTATATAATTACCTTCATCAATCAAATGATTTACTGCGAGAAGCATATTTCTCAAAGCATTTAATCTGTTTTCGGCCGAATAACCTGGACCAGATCCTGTGAGAGATCCGTCTGCTACAGACCCATCAAAGAAACTTAAAATACCCTCAATACTCACAGGAGGTATTGGTGCGCTGACACCAGTACCTGATAAATTGACAAATTCCGTACCACACATACCATTTGTCCATTCGATCACAATTCCGGCAGTGGCCAGACCATAAACAGATGGGGTGAAAACAACTCCAATATCTATTACTTCACCAGGAGAAAGAAGGCACGGGGAACATGGATCTGTCAGGCTGAAGTCCGGACCGCTACCAGTTGCCAATATAATTCTTTCGATGTGATATGTCTCCCAACCTGTGTTCATTATCGAGAAGCTGGATGAAGCATTTTCGCCTACATTCACCTCACCAAAATCATGTTGAAGCGGAATAACCACTATTTGAGCCTGAATCGGAGAAAGTCCGAAAAACATGAATATGATGAGAACAATCCGTGAAAATAATTTTAGCTTTTTCATTTTAACTCTCCTTTCTAATCTAAGTAATTCTTGAAATCTTTGAATTACATTTTAATCCATAATTATTCGTTGATGTATTCTTATTACCTTGTTTCAGAAAGTAATAAAATCTTGTCATTAAAAATTGAAAAGGGTCAAAATCACTATGGTAAGTAATTATTTCTAATTACTGCTTGTAATAAACAAGCGAACATATGTTATTCCTATATTGGCAGTATTACAAAGTTATGATATGATAGACCGGAAGTCAATAAAAAAAGGCTAAACCAGTTTTGAATAGCTGTAATAAAGGAAAAGAAAAATCGAATTGAATAAGAAAGATTAATTGTTTACAATCATGAAAAAAAAAGCCCCAATCATCAGATTGACGCCATTTTTAAAAATACCATGGGTTGAAACTCATGGCTTTATACCTGAATCCTTCCCCGAGGTCAAAACCCGCAGATATGATTGAAATACATTGACATTAATTGATTTTCCGATATTTAGATTCCGTAGATTAAAACCCACGGCAAAATTCTTAAATTCTTCGCCGGGATTAAAATCACCGGCTCAGTTCAAATATCTCTATGGTCTATGGTCTATAGTCTATGGTCTATCCCAACCATTTCCCCACCTCTTCCTGGCTTACTCCCTTTAGGCCAAGCTTATTCTTTTTATTATAGCCGTTCAAATCATTGGAAAGCTTTCCTGCCTTGGCCTCCAAAAGTTTGGCAATGGTAGTATACCCCAGTTTCTGCAAAGGCTCCACCCATTCTTCCGGAACCCCAAGTTCGGTATACTCATCCTTTTTACTTTCTCCTTTTTCCTTTTTACTTGTTTCCGGCTTCATCTGTGGGAAGAAAATGACATCCTGTATTGAGCTGCTATTTGTCATGATCATGGTTAACCTGTCAATACCTATCCCCAAACCTGCGGTTGGAGGCATACCGTATTCGAGTGCCCTTAGAAAATCTTCATCTAGAAGCATGGCTTCTTCATCTCCACGTTTTCCTAAAAGCAATTGTTGTTCAAACCTTTCACGCTGATCAATCGGATCGTTAAGCTCGGAAAATGCATTGCACAGCTCCTTCCCGTTGCAAATGGCCTCAAATCTTTCAACAAGTCCTTCTATTTTGCGATGTTTTTTAGCAAGGGGGGACATTTCCACAGGGTAATCTGTAATGAAAGTTGGCTGGACGAGATTCGGCTCACATTTTTCTCCGAAAATTTCATCGATAAGTTTGCCTTTTCCCATGCTCTCATCAATTGCGATATGAAGATTGCGGGCTGTATTGCGCAGGGCAGATTCATCCATTTGTGATATATCAACACCAGTAAATTCCTGAATAGCTTCATACATTGTATAACGCTTCCAGGGTCGTTTAAAATCAATGATGATATCTCCAACCTGTACCTTTGTAGAGTTGTTGAGATCAATAGCAATTTTTTCAATCATGGTTTCAACAAGGTTCATCATCCACTCGTAATCCTTGTAAGCTACATATAATTCAATTTGTGTAAATTCAGGATTATGGAAACGATCCATACCTTCATTTCTGAAATCTTTTGAAAATTCATAGACTCCTTCATATCCTCCGACAATCAACCTTTTAAGATAAAGTTCATTTGCAATCCTAAGGTAAAGTGTCTGATTTAAGGCATTATGATGAGTTTTAAATGGTTTTGCAGCTGCTCCTCCATATAGTGGTTGAAGAACTGGAGTCTCAACTTCAATATATCCTTTTTCATTCAGAAAGTTACGCATCGAGTTGACCAGCTTTGTCCGTCTGATAAATGTATCCCTTACATTCTGATTTACTATCAGATCAACATAACGCTGCCGGTATTTCATCTCGGGATCGGTAACAGCATCAAACATAACACCATCTTTTTCTTTGACAATGGGCAAGGGGCGGAGAGATTTGCTTAAAAGCATAAATTCCTTTACATTAACGGTGATTTCACCTACCTGTGTTCGAAATACATCTCCTTTTATACCGATGATATCCCCAATGTCGAGTAACTTTTTGAAAAGAATGTTATATAAATTTTTATCATCTCCAGGACAAATCGTATCTCTATGCAAATAAATCTGAATCCTGCCCTCATAGTCCTGTATCTCAGCAAAGGAGGCGCTACCCATAATCCGGCGGCTCATAATTCTACCAGCAATCCTGACGTTCAGATTTTCGGATTTTTCAGAACCAGATTTTAATATTATATCTTTTGTGTTAGTATTTATTTCAAATTCCTGTGCAGGATATGGATTTATCCCCAGGTTTCTTATTTCTTCCAGAGATTTCCGCCTGATTATTTCCTGTTCGCTTAATTCTGAGTAACTCATGTTGATCTTTGATAAATATTTTAGCAAAGATAGGAAAAACCGTGATCCGTGAATAGTGAAAAAAAAAGGGAATTAAATTCTTAGATTTTGTTGCAATTATGGCTGATAAGTCCTCTATTCTGACATTAATAATTATAAATCTACTCGTTAGATATATTAATTCATAAAAAATTATTGTTAAAGTATTTTGAGAAAAGAATCAGGTACAAACCTTTTAAGAAATTTCATTTGTTGATCCTTGATCCAGAGTTTGCTCAAATTTCAAATAATTAAGTGTTGGAAATGAATGTATATTAAATTAAGTAATAAAAATCTGGTGTTCAAAATGAAGAATCACACCAGGATTATTTTTAATTTATTCTTTATGGCTGAATCATAATGAGTTGGAATTGTAGGACCTGGATAAATAAAAAAACTGCTATTTATTGATTGGTTATTTATACTTTTGTGAATGATTTGAATTATTTTCTTCAAATCTGACTTTATAGTCTGTATGAAAAAAAATTGGGTAATTAAAGAGCAGGGGAATATTAAGGATGTAACTCATCTCCAGGAAGTTCTCAACATAGAATTGCCCATTGCAAATCTATTGGTTCAACGTGGGATAAAGACATTTGATCAGGCAAGGGATTTTTTCAGACCTCAGTTAGATCATCTTCATGATCCTTTTTCCATGTTGGGGATGGATAAGGCTGTGGACAGGATTCATAGATCAATAAAATCCGGGGAAAAACTCCTTATTTATGGTGATTATGATGTGGACGGTACAACGGCTGTTGCATTAGTTTATGGTTATTTTAAAACCTATTTCAAGGAGATTGATTATTACATACCTGATCGGTATAATGAAGGTTATGGTATTTCAGTTCAAGGAATTGATTATGCAGCACAACATGGATACAGGCTAGTCATAGCATTAGACTGCGGGATAAAAGCGATAGAAAGAATTGATTATGCAAAGTCGAAAGGTGTTGATTTTATCATTTGCGACCACCATAATCCTGGAAATAAAATTCCGGATGCAGTTTCTGTTCTGGACCCGAAACAATCAGGTTGCAATTATCCATATAAGGATCTTTCAGGATGCGGGGTGGGTTTTAAACTTGTCCAGGCTTTTCATAATAGTAAAGGATTACCCTTTGATGAATTAGTAAAGTATCTTGATTTAGTTGCAGTAAGTATTGCATCTGATATTGTGCCACTTACCGGTGAAAATCGTGTTCTCACATATTTCGGATTGATAAAAATCAATGAAAATCCTTCTACAGGTATTCAGACCATTTTAAAACTTGCCGGTATTACCAATAAACCTGTTACGGTTGAGGATATTGTTTTTCGCATAGGGCCAAGAATTAATGCTGCTGGCAGGATGGAATCAGGTATGAAATCAGTAGATCTTCTTATTTCAGAGGATGAAAAGTCGGCTCGGCTTATTGGAGAAAAAATCAATCTATTTAACACATCACGCCGAGATATAGATTCTTCAATAACGCAGGAAGCCCTGACTATGATCCAGATGGATGAAGGGTTAAAAAACAGGAAATCAACTGTTTTATATAATCCTAAATGGCACAAAGGGGTTATTGGTATTGTAGCTTCAAGATTAATGGATCATTATTATCGTCCAACGGTAATCCTGACCAAATCAAATGGATATGCTACGGGTTCAGCTCGTTCCGTTACTGGTTTTGATCTTTACCAGGCTATCGAGGAGTGTAATGATTTGCTGGAAAATTTTGGTGGGCATAAATATGCAGCGGGATTGACAATGAAAATTAATAATGTCAATTCATTCCAAGAAAAGTTTGAGAGTGTTGTGAATGAAATGATCCATCCCGATCAGCTAATTCCCGTTGTTGAAATAGATGCAGAATTACAACTATCCGCAATAAATGATAAATTACTTCGCGTAATAAAGCAATTTCAGCCCTTTGGACCAGAAAACATGGTCCCGGTTTTTTTTACGGAGAATGTGTCAGATAATGGTGAGGGGAAGTTGGTTGGCATGAATGGAGAGCACTTGAAATTATCAATTGTACACGAAACAGATCCCTACAAGACATTCCCTGCCATAGCATTTCAGCAAGGTAAAAATTTCCCCAATATAAAAGGAGGTCTTGGATTTGATATATGTTATTCCATTGAAGAGAATATATTTCGTGGAGAATCAACTCTTCAACTGAACATTAAAGACATAAAAACTGATTAGATTAAATTTTTATGCGAAGTTGAAGAGTCAAATAGGGTGACTTGTTCCTTTTCAATTTATAATCATTCATTCCTTTGGTTTTGGCCTCAATGAGTATTGAGGAAGAGTACCTTACCCAGCAATCAACCTTTTGCAAAAAAGAAAATTTTGTCATGAAAATAACGCGCGATCCTTTTGAATTGTAGGCTGGAGTAGTAAAACTGTATAAAACATCATTCTCATAGGCATAGATTCTGGTATCCCATCCTGGAATATCAAAAACTGCATACCGAACCCAAAATCTCCAGTGTACCTCTTTATGTTCAAAACCAAGGTCCGTTCCGCAATAATAGCCTTTTAACCATTCAGCCTTGGCTTCCTTGTAATAACTGAATTCGGTTCTTGATTTCAGGGTTATCATTGGAAGAACTAGATTTTTAAATTCAAAACGAACACTTATTTTCCTGCTTACATCCATGAGATCAATACCGGTGCCATTCCTTATAGATTTATTTTGGCTCTTCTCAAATCGGGTACGGAATTTGAATTCAGAACTGTTCCCATAAGAATAAAAGCAGTTTAGAAAATATTCATTCCCTGAAGACGGACCGGTGGTTGAAACATCCAGAAATGGAAAAGTATAATGATCAGAAAAAAGATCCAAACGGAGAGATTTCCACGGATACATTTCTATTCCCATATAAAAGCCTTCTTCATTACGGGTGGTACTTTTTTCACCAAATCCACCTGCCCTGGGAGCTAGATAGGATGGATGATATTTCCTGAATATGAATGAATATTTCACCAATGGATGAAGTTCTGTAAGTAACCCGGTAATGAGTGCAGATCTGCCTTTGAAATCTGATGCAATTTCTCCGAATAGAATGAACCTGTTTAGATTAAGTTTAACATCGGTACTGATATTCCCGACTGCATCACCCTTTCTTATTATGTCCGAGGAAAATGGATCAGTTTTAATTAGATAATCAGCATTAAATTTTTGACTGAAAAAAGTAAATCCAAGGTCAAGGATTTGTGTTTTATAATTTACATGAGATCCAAAACTTGATATCAATAAAGCATCTTTTTTCCCTAATTCTGCTTCAGTTCTATGCAATCCGGTGGATGAAAATGATTTGAAATACTTGCAGGAATCTTCATATATTGTGGCATCATGTTGCATAAAGGAAAAGAAAATATCCCCATTGATATTATCCTTTCCTAGCTTTATGCCTATTCCCCTGAGATAATCATTTTCTCCACTTGAAGTATATTTTCTGATTCCTGTACGAGCTGGTTTTAAAAGAACATCGATCCCTTTACGGCAAGGATAGCCTGAAAGAACCAAGCCCTGTCCGTAAGATGTCCTGAAATCACCTATGATGAGGCTGTTAATTATTCCAAGGTTTTTCACTTCAATAAAAGCTGACATAAAATCCGGACCAAAACACTTCGAAGGAGGTTTAAATGCTTCTCCCGGATCTTGTTCCATTGTAAGACCTGCAATCCATCTTGATCCTGATTTAATCTGATATCTTGACAGCAAAGACCTGTTCTTTCCCAGGTAAGGAGAGCTGTTTGTCAGGGAATCGGTGTAAATGACGTTAGTTTTCTGCATATTGCTTCCAAATCTGAAAACAATTTCCTGTTGCACACCGGAAGATAAATTATTTTCATGATTGGGTATCGGGGAGAAAATGACAAAAGGTTCAATTTTCAAAACGTCTTCAGAGGTAAATCCAATGATTGTTTGCAATTCAATTCCTGAAAGGATAGGCCCATATTCACGAATGTATTCCAGTAATGTATAAATCTGGAAATCATTCAACACATGTAAACGTTTTAAGTCTTCTTCTCCTGCACTATTTAAGTTAATAGGGTGGTCATACAAGAAAAATAGGTCCTCGGTAATTTCCTCAATACTTGAAGGTTCAATTTCAGCAGCAACAAGTTCTTCTACCAGGTCAGACACTATTGATGATCCGGAATTTTCCTGGCTATGAACCTGAACATTAAAATATGGGCAAAAGAATCCCCAGAATAAAATACAGAATTCAAAACGGAATAGTTTCATTGGAATGTACTTTCATTCCTTGATGTCTGTTTTTATTAAATCTCAGCTTAAATTGCTACAATAAATTTGTGGATTGGATATAAATCCGGATGATAATCTAATGATCATCTTGTTTACTTTTAAAAAACATCTACCGGATATGCAGGTTTAATTACCTGAACTTAAACTGGAATGTAAAATGTGGAGTAAAGCCAAGAATATCGTGATGTGTAAATGCAACATCCGCATTTACTCCTTTAATTTCGTAACCAAGACCAAAAGTATTCTGAACAGGATTTGTAATCACTCCCGTTCGTAAATATAGGCTTTGAATTACCTGATATTCAATCCCGGCTTTCAGCTGTAAATCTGTATTAAGTGATTTTTCTGTTTCCAATCCTAGCCATAGTTTTTTATAGGGTTTAAAACTTAACCCGGCTCGGAGTGTTGTTGGAATGGTATCCTGGTTGTATGGTGAGATTTTTGACATGGTAGGATTAAATATGTGTATCCCTGCTGAAATATTCTTAGCAGGTTTGTATTGAATACCTCCTTCTACTGTTAGACTGTTCCGATTACCGTAATCTCCCATAATAAAAATCCGGTGATAATTAAGCTGGATCCCTGCAGAAAAAGTATTTCCGAAAGTTTTACCAAAACCAAGCCCGATTTTTGATTCATTATATTTTTCATACCCGAAATATGAATAACTTAATCCAAAGGTTCCAGGTTTTACAGGGACAGTAAGAGCAAGGGCATGAAGGCTTTGTTCTTTAATAAGAAATTTGTTTTCATGATGAAATCCAATGGCTAAATGATGATAAAAGCCCAGCCCAGCCTGGTTATGTGATATCGACCAGATATCTGACTCCATCACATAAGCATTAGCCAGGGCAGCAGGACGGGACCCCAGTGGATAATTTATCTGTGAATTGATTGTAAGGAACTGCAAAAAAAGAAATACCGGGCAGATGAGATATTTCCCGGTAAATCTGATGTATTGTTTTTTTTGGGTCAATTTGTTTTAAATTTATATTTAATGGACTTCAATTCTTCATTTGCTTCAATGATCTTATTTTTTAAAGCTTCTTTGAAATCAACGATTTTAATTAACAGCTGAGGGTCACCGGTAGCGATGATCTGGGCAGCTAAAATACCTGCATTCCTGGCACCATCAAGTCCCACTGTAGCGACAGGAATTCCCGGAGGCATCTGAAGAATTGAGAGTATACTATCCCAACCGTCAATTGATATAGTGGCTTTTACCGGAACACCAATTACTGGAAGAGGTGTAAGAGCGGCGATTACACCTGGCAAATGAGCGGCTCCTCCAGCACCTGCAATAATAACCCTGATACCTCTTTCATAGGCTCCTTTTGCAAAATTCATTGCTTTTTCAGGAGTGCGATGGGCGGAGAGTGCATTGATTTCAAATGGGATCTCAAATTCATCCAGAACTTTTGCTGCTTCCTTCATAACCGGCAGATCAGATGTGCTTCCCATGATTATACTGACTTTCGGATTCATTGATAAGTGTATTTAATGATTAATGTTATGTATTTCGTTTTATCAGCTATAAAATTAAAAAAAATAAGGGAATGAGTAAGAAAATAAAACCAATCTCAACTCAAGTTTTATTATTGAGAAAGTAATTAATAAGAGGTTTTTCTTGACTATGGATGGATTGCCCCGGCAATATATTCCCGGCCGGAAAGATCCACATTGAACTTCATTCCAACTTCATTGAAATCCTTCAAATCATTTCCCGATTGGAGTAATTTTTCCACATCAAGGAATACCTCATCCGGTGTAATGGCTTTCATACACAGGTTATTCCCTTTACATGGGGGATGGATGAACTCATGTACACATGGACTGCAGTAAAGGTTAGCATAAATCATCCTTACGTTTTCATACTTTTCATATTGTTGAGGCGAACATGGCCCAAGAAGTGCAATGGTCTTTGTGCCGGTAGAAAAAGAAATATGCATTGGCCCTGTATCATTAGTGATAAAGAGCCTGGCATAATTTATTACAGAAATGAGTTGTGAGATATCTGTTTTTCCTGCTAAAGAAAATAAGTTTTCTTTTATTTCGGTAGATAATAATAGATTTTCTATATATCGAGATTCATTAAGAGAACCTGTTAAAAAGATAGTGTATTCAGGATATTTTGCGCGGATCGACCTGATTAACTGTACAATGCTTTGACCATCCCATCTTCTTTCAATACGCAAATCGGAGGCATTTGGATTAATTGCAATATATCTTTCCCTTGTCAGATCAAATGATTTAAATTCATTAAGTTGCAAATTTGTTACCTCACTCTTTAAGGAGATC
Source organism: uncultured Bacteroidaceae bacterium (assembly GCA_964553465.1). GTDB lineage: Bacteria > Bacteroidota > Bacteroidia > Bacteroidales > CAZKMG01. The sequence continues at coordinate 7,376 of CAZKMG010000019.1, read as the reverse complement.
GTACTTATGATCAAGGGGTCACAACTCAACATCCGTGCAAACTGAAGGTAGGTCTCTGGAATAGTACTACGTGTGTTATAATACATCATATGTGTGTAATTACCTAGGCGGAAATTTTTTGAGTTCAGATAAAATCCCATCCTGTTTCTAGCCATGGAGAACAGTGTAATCAGGGAGCTGAAATTTGAATATACTTCAAGGTCAATATATATATTAATATGGCTCCTGATCAATTTCCATACAAAACCGAAGAATCCTTTTAGCAAAATAAAAAAATCACGGTCATCAATTAAAATCAGCTCATCAATTTCAGGAATCTTCTGAAGAATCTGTGAATTTGCTGTTGTACTTATGTAAATGATTTTTACGTCAGGATAATTCATGCGAAGGGTCTTAATTAAAGGTGTAGACTGAAGAATACTGCCCATTCCCTTATATTTGCATAAAGCAATTACCCTGAATGGTCTGTTCAGGTTGTGATCAATTTTTAGTATTTTCCCCAGGGGAACAACAATAAGGGTAAAAGTCCTTGCCAGGGACCCTGCAATGTATTTATCGATCCATATCTGGGTGCTTGTCTTCAATTTAACAACTGTCTTGAGAAAATACGTAATTCACTAATCCTGATTACTCCTGGTGTCGAGAAACTGACATGAATTGAATCTGCCTTACATGAAACCCAATTATATTGAGAACTGACAGGAATAACATATTCCTGTTCCCTTTTCTCTGCAATAAGGGTAAATTCGAATTCTCCTATTTTCTTTTCGTTATGATAATATCTCAGAATTCCAGTTGTCTCCATCCCTGTTTGATTTTCTATTCCCAGTGAAAGATAATTGAAAATTCTGGATTCAGGATTTCCCGGCTTAATCAGGAACCCTGAATTTATTGATTTACTTACATATAAAGTAATGGTGTCAATAAAAGTTTTACGCGACTTTGCAAGTACATAAGGATACTTGAGCAAATTAAAACTTTTAAATGAAAATTCTGTCAGAGAATCTATTTGGCCGAAAGGCTTAAGGAACTCGAAATCCTTATTGTTGACCCAGATATACAAATTATTGAGTATGGAATAGGGTTGATAATTTTGATAAATATAATTGGTAATTGGGTAGTATCTTATTTTATTCGGAACATTATCTGAGTAATCAAACCATCTCTCAGGTAAATGGGAAAACACAACAACAGGTATTTGCATCCTTGAAATATATTCCATGTTTTTCTTTTGAAGATAAGCACTCACTGTATTCTGTAAATATTGATTGAAATATGAAGGGACCTGTCTCTGTGTATAAAAATAGAGCATAGGTGAATTTGAAAAATCAATAAAAGTAGCATCATCATTGAAATTTTTATCCATAAATAATTTGAAAGCTGAATATTCTTTATCAGCAAATTCATTGATTCCCATAACTCTCTTCATTTTTATTTTAAAAATACCTGTGGCAAAAGGTCTTTCAAAATTCCTTGTCATCGTTTCAAAATTTCCAGTTATATCCTTTGGGTATGGGTATTTAAAATTACTTATAATGAGTACCATTGAGATTAAAAAAAGATATTTGGAATATTTGTGGTTTTCAAATCTGTAAAAAATGAAAAGAGGAATAATGAGGTAGAAAAATGAACTAAGATATGTATCTGTTCCTTCTGCGAGTGTATGTCTTACTAATCCTCTTTGAGCCTGAATTAGATAATATACTGAAAGGAAAATCAATGCGTAGAGGATGAATGGAGATCTTTTTACCCCCTTTTTTACATACAAGAAAACCAGATAGAGTGTAATTAAAATTATTATAAAAGGAAAGATAAAGTACTGATATTCATAATATCTGTCTTTGCTCAGGGCAAGTGACAAACCACCGTGTGCCTGTGATCCTCCAAAATAATTGAAAGCTTGTCTAATATTCTCAATCAAATCAATTTTTCCGATAAAAATAATCAGGGATGCAAAAAATAAAACAGAAACCAAGATAATAGTAAAAACTTTAATGATATCAGTGATGTACTTTTTCCTATTGGTTACCAGAAAAAAAATCAGCCACAAAAATATGGAAGCAGCAATTGAAGAAATTCCAATTTCAATTCGCCAGAAAATTAAAAATAAATTCCAACCGGCAAGAAGTGCCAGTTTCGAAAAAGAATAGCGTTTAAAAAGTCTGTATGCAATAAATATAGTAATTATGCTAAAATTATGATTCCCGGGAAAAGCAATGAAAAGAAACGGAAGAAAGAAACAAATAAGAAAGGCAAAAGTTGAATCATTAAAAATCTTAGCAAGAAAAAAATATATAATGATGATATAAGCAATTTTAAGGATAAAATCGTATATTAAAAAGTCCACTGTTTCTGAATACCCATTTAGAAGGGTATAAATCAATCCGGGAAATATTTCGGATAAAAGATGCGAATTAAGGAATTCAAGAATGGGAATTTCATGAAATTTCCATATTCTCATTATTGAGTTTGCCGGATTTGCCAGTTCAAACATTTCCAAAGGTTGTTGAATCAAGGGCTGATAAAATGCAAGCAGGCTAGTCCCTGCAAGGATTACAGGGAAAATATAAATATGAAATACCTTTTTAGTGGAGCTTTTTAAAACCCACAGATTCTTTCTTAAAATTAAAATGTATATTGAAAGGGGGATTATGATTAATAAAACATATAAGCAAGAAGGGGATAGAAAATGAATATTTCTTTGATTTAAAATAAGATACATTTCCCTGCTGAATACAGTTATCAAAGGGATGCAGAAAAAAGGTAAAGAAAGTTTAAAAAGGTGGGTGAATTTAACTCTGAAGAAAGTCAGAATGAATATAGAATTTATCAATATAATAGTAAAGGCAATTATATAATAGTAAGAAAAAGGATATTTATCCAAATTAAAAAAGGCATCAAGGAAATCCCTGATCAAAAAGGCTCCGGAAAAACTCAGTCCTGACAACCAGATGAAAAAGGTATGCACAGGCGCGGGAATCCAAAAATATTGTTTGATTAGCTGATAAATCAAAAGAGAGAATGCGACCGTAAAAATAAATACCTGTAAGTTATATTGAATTGAATGGATGGCTTCAAACCATAATGCAATTAATCCAATAATACTTAAGTTTTTCCAGGGAATTAGAACAGTTCTAATCTTACCATACCGTTTTTCAATCTGGTATGAAAGTAGTACACAAAGCATTAAACATGATGCAAATATAGCGACCGAAATATATAAGGAATTGACTCTTCGGCTGATACTCAAGTCGTTGAATGTTGCAATCCCCGGTACAATTTGCGAAAAGTCTTTTAGGCTTAGATCCCGGTGAAATAAAAAAACCCAAACAGCAAGAATTGACAGGTAAAGAGAAATAAAAAAATACAGGTTTCTTAACCTAAAAAAGGATATTATCCATGAAGAGAGACCTTTCATGTTTTAATCAAGGCTTAGAAGGAGAGAATTGATTATCTGATTTCCTAATCCTCCCCGGGTAAGGATTAAAACAAATTTAATCAAATTTTAACCACTTCATAACTTCATAACTTCATAACTTCATAACTTCATAACTTCATAACTCGATAACTTTAAAACTCCCTCCCGAACTTACGCTCTTCACATTTCACGATTTTTATATACCTTCGTTTTACTAATCATTATTCCGATGAAAAGAATCAAAGTCTTTGATAAGGAATTCGAGATGAGCCTTAGCTCTGAAGAGATCCAGAAAAGAGTCGGGGAGCTTGCCACTGAGATTTCAAGTGATATGAAAGATAAAAATCCGGTTTTCCTGGCTATTCTGAACGGATCATTTATGTTTGCATCGGATCTTTTTAAAAAAATAAGCATAGATGCCCAGATTAGTTTTCTGAAACTTTCATCATATCAGGGCTCGTCTACTTCAAGGCAGGTCAAACAATTGATAGGACTGAATCAGGAAATCAATGATATGAATGTAGTAATTCTTGAAGATATTGTTGATACTGGGAAAACCATTGAGACCATCATTCGAAAGTTGAATGGATTTCAACCTTCCTCGATAAGGGTAGTTACACTTCTTTACAAACCAGAAGCTTGTTGTGCAGATATACATCTGGATTATGTTGGATTTAGAATTCCAAACAAGTTTGTCATAGGTTATGGACTTGATTACAATGGTTTCGGACGCAGATATGAAGATATTTATGCTCTTGTGGATAAAGGATAATCCAGAGTTTATATATTTGCATGCTTTAAAGAAAACTTTGAATATTTAATAATTTATAAAATTTTATTTCATGCTTAATATCGTTTTATTTGGACCTCCGGGGTCAGGAAAAGGAACTCAATCAGAAAAGCTGATCGACAAATATAAACTGCTTCATCTTTCAACTGGCGATTTACTCAGGTATGAGATCAATGCCAATACAAAATTGGGGTTGAAGGCTAAAACCATCATGGACAAAGGTGAGCTTGTATCTGATGAAATTGTAATAGGAATGATCCGTAATAAGATAAGCACAAATAAAAATGTTAAAGGATTTATTTTTGATGGGTTTCCTCGCACTGTCGCCCAGGCAGGGGCGTTGGATAAGTTACTTTCTGAGTTGGACAATCCTATAACGCTGATGATTACACTGGATGTACCCAGGGAAGAGCTTATCAAGCGACTTTTAAATAGAGGAGAACAAACAGGTCGCGCGGATGATAATTTACAAACTATTGAGAATAGGATAAATGTATATATGAACCAGACCTCTCCGGTGATTGATTTTTATAAGAATCAGGGTAAATACCATCCTATTAAAGGAATTGGAAGTATTGAAGATATTTTCAATAAAATTATTAAAGCAATTGAGAGTGTATAAAGAATTGATTTGTAATAAATGTTTATTGAATGCACGGATTTAAGATTTTATGTCAGAAACAAATTTCGTAGATTATGTAAAAATTTTTTGCCGTTCTGGCAAAGGTGGAGCGGGATCATCGCATTTACACCGTGCGAAGTTTATCCCTAAAGGTGGGCCGGATGGCGGAGACGGGGGACGGGGTGGTCACGTTATTGTTAGAGGAAACAGTCAACTTTGGACCCTTTTACATTTGAAGTACCAAAGACATATATTTGCAAAAAATGGGATGGACGGGGCAAAAAATCAAATGACAGGAGCAGATGGAGAAGATACAATCATTGAAGTTCCAATTGGCACAGTTGCTAAAAATGCGGAATCAGGAGAAATACTGTTTGATATTACAGCTGAGGGTGAACAAAAGATATTATTAAAAGGTGGAAGAGGGGGATTGGGTAACCAGCATTTTAAATCTGCCACTAACCAGACTCCGCGTTTTGCCCAACCTGGAGAACCGTCAGGGGAAGGATGGATGATCCTTGAACTTAAGTTGCTTGCAGATGTTGGTCTAGTTGGATTTCCAAATGCCGGCAAATCTACATTATTATCTGTCCTTTCAGCAGCCAAACCAAAAATTGCAGATTATCCGTTCACTACCCTTGTTCCAAACCTTGGAATAGTAACGTACAGAGATAATCAGTCATTTGTTATGGCCGATATACCTGGAATTATTGAGGGTGCAAGTGAGGGTAAAGGTCTCGGACTGCGTTTCCTAAGACATATTGAGAGAAATTCGGTACTTCTTTTTCTGATTCCTGCTGAAAGTAAAGATATTAAAAAGGAATATTATATTCTGATAAATGAATTGAAACTTTATAATCCTGAATTGCTCGATAAACAGCGAATGCTTGCAATTACTAAAACTGATCTCCTTGATAAAGAATTGATTGAAGAAATAAAAAAAGATCTTCCTTTAATACCTACAGTTTTCATTTCATCAATCACAGGTATCGGATTGATGGAACTCAAAGATTATCTCTGGAAAATACTAAACAATTAATTTTATGCTACATTTTCTCCAGCATATTGATGAACAAATATTCTTGTTCTTAAACGGTATAAATTCGCTATTCTTTGATAGAATTATGTTTTGGATAAGTGGAAATCTGAGTTGGTTGCCTCTCTACCTGTTTCTTATTTTCTGGATGATATACAGGAAGAAAGCGCATGGCTTATGGATACTGCTTTTTACGCTGATACTCTTTTCCCTGACAGACTCAACTTCCGTACATTTATTTAAAAATGTTTTTGAAAGACTTCGGCCATGTCATAATCCGGGAATAATGAATATGGTCCATCTGGTTAACGGCCATTGCGGAGGTCAATTCGGTTTTATTTCATCTCATGCTGCGAATACATTTGGTATGTCTGTTTTTATTTCTCTTGTTTTGATGGAAAAATGGCTCACAATAATTCTATTATGCTGGGCAGCTATTGTTTCCTATTCCCGAATTTATCTGGGGGTGCACTATCCTTTTGATGTTTTAGCTGGAGTGGGCTGGGGGAGTTTGTTAGCTTTCGGGATGTACAAACTGTACAGGTATCTCTTCTATTTCTATGTAAGGAAAATTAAAAAAGACAGGTCTTAAAAAAACTAAACTTGAAATACTTAAAACATTCCAGATAAAAATTCTTCAATACTGATATTCTTAACATAATTTTCAAATTTAAATCTGGAAAGAGCAAACATAATTGCTTCATAATCATGCTTAATACCTTTGAGTGATTTCTCAATCGCAACTATATCGTAAGTATGGAAAAAGTCACCGTAGATCTTTATATCTTTAATAAATCCGTCATTAACATTCATATGAATTTCCAGATTTCCTCCAGGAGTATGAATTTTTTTTTGAAAATCATATTCAGGTGAATAACCAAAATTCCATTCCCATTGACTGAATTTCTCATCCCTTAGTTTTTTTATCCCGGTAATATCTTTACTTGTATATTTATAATACTTTGAACCTTCATACATTTCCATGATATGATCCATTATTCTATCACGGAATTGTAAAATATCCATTTTTTCTTTTAAATGTTCACTGATATTTGTTACCCTGGAACGAACCGACTTCACCGCCCTATCTTTGAATTTTAATGAATCTGTCTTGAGAGCTGTGGAAAGCTTGGATAAATCTGTTGAAAACAATAGGGTGCCATGATGGAGCGTGCGATTTTTCCAGATATGTTCAGCATTACCACTGAACTTTTTACCCTGTATAGTAAGATCATTTTTACCCTCAAATTTTGCTTCTACCCCCATTTTATGGATTATTTCAAGAATAGGGACAGTAAATTCCCTGAAATTTACAAGGTTTCCCTTATTTCCGGTTTTAATAAAACTGAAATTCAAATTCCCAAAATCATGGAAAACGGCCCCGCCACCTGATATCCTTCTTACGACTTTAAGATTGTTAGCTTTTATAAAATCAAAATTAATCTCCGAAAGAGTGTTCTGGTGTTTGCCTATGATCACAGATGGTTCATTCCTCCAAAGTAAAAAACAA
>CAZKMG010000018.1:0-20097 GCA_964553465.1 uncultured Bacteroidaceae bacterium | reverse complement strand
TTTGGTTATGAGCATGCTACGTTTAATTCACTCCTGTTTACTTATTGTGAAATCTGCCGGTTTAATTGGAAATACCTTAACGCAACTTTTCCAACAAGGAGTATTCTCCTTAAGAATTTACTGATATTAATAATTGAAATTTTTTATTTTACTACTTTTTTTAATCATTTCAATATTACTAAGTTACCACCTTTATTTCTCATAGTATTATATGTCCGGATAAGAATAAATAATAATGAATCAAGGATAATTACACAATAAGTTAACGATAAAATAATACAGAGGGGTTTAAACCTCTCTGTTTATGTCAAAAAAAAACAAATATCAGCTTTTTATAAAGGATTTCTAACCTTATAAAGTAATCTCTTTTCCTTTATAATAATCGATAATTTTCATTCTGAAAATAAACTCATATTTGGCTTGTAATAATTCAGATTCTGCCTTTAATAAGTCGTTTTTGGAAATATTATAGTCTACTGTATTTACCAGCCCAACATCAAACTTTTGCTGAGTATATTTAAAAGCCTCCTTATTTGAGGCTACTGCTTCCAGGCCAGCATTATACTTTTCCAGTGCTGCAAGAGCGTTTCCCTGGACTTGCTGAATATTCTTGTAAAGTGCCTGGATATCCTGATCAAGCGCGTATTTTGAGTCCTCAACCTGAATTTTTGCCTTACTAATATTTGTTTGCACAACCATACGATTAAAAATGGGAATGTCCAATCCAACAGAAAGCTGACTATATTGGTTATCTCTTAATTGATCTCTATAAAAGTAACCGGCGCTGGGATCAAGAGGATTATAGGCCCCTTTCAAGTATCTCGAATAATACAATCCGCGTAAATTTATAGACGGACGCCGCTCTCCTTTTCTTAATGCTAAATACCTCTCAGCCATCTTTACATTGTACTCTGAGGACTTAATCTGTGGTAAAAAAGTTATAGCAATTCGAAAAATATCCTCTACAGTTTGAGGGATCCCTAAATTTTCAACATACAGATTTTCAGGTCGAACTATCACGAAATTACCTGTAGAATCCAGATCCAGAAGTTGGGTTAATTCAAGAGTTGATAAATTAAGTTCATTTTCTCTTGTTGCAACGTTTAATTTTTCGGACGCAGCTTGCGCTTTTATCTGTAATAATTCTCCTTTGGCCATATTTCCTACTTCAACCATTTTGCTGGACTTTGAAACCTGTAATAGAGTAATTTCATATAAATTTCTGGCAATAATTAGCAGCTCTTCTGCAAATAGAACCTGCAAGTAGGCTGTAGTAATTGAAAGAGTAATATTATCTTTCACCTTCTCAAGGTCCTCTTCTGAAGAAAGAAATGAATATTTGTTATATTTCATTGAATTCAAGTTTTGCAGCCCTTTGAACAGGGTAAGATTACTGGAAATACCAAGGTTTCCCTGTTGCTTTCTAGTATTTTCCCATGCATATGTCTCAATATTCAAAGATCGTCCTGAACTGAAATCGTGAGCTAATCCGGCGTTCACATTAGGAAAAGCTTCATAATAGCTTTGAGTAAGATCATTTTTTGCTATTTTAACAGCCAATAGCTGTCTTTTAACCTGTAAATTATTCTCAAGTGCATATTGAATACATCGTTCCAAAGACCATATATAATCAGAATTCTGTGCAAAAAGAGACAATCCTGATAATACTGCAAATAGAATCAAAGCAACACATTTTTTCATTTAACCGTTAATTTTGGATTTTTTCCTGTATAAGACCTGTATTGTTTTTGAAACTTTTGAAGGAGAATAAATCTGTATCAATTCCCAATTTTTGTCGTATTCATGGATAGCCTTTTTAAGCTGATCTATCTTTGAAGGTGATAATAAAGCCTCATCATCGGTCTGTGAGAATTCATCTTCGATATCCCAGAAAATTGGTTCTATCCGGAAATCATAGATTTCCTTCTTATCTCCAACTCTCAGTTCTATTTCAGCATAATCACAGTCATTGAAATTTGGAATAGGGATACATAAGTCTTTCATATTCCAGAGTATTTATTATTAATATTCAAAAAATTCAAAAATCAGTCCGAGAATTGGTAAATTTAAATTTTATACTTAATATTTTCTGTAACAATATGTCCATCAAATAATTGAACTATTCTATGAGCTTTATCTGCATCAGAAGGAGAATGCGTCACTATAACCACAGTTGTTCCTTCCTGGTTTAATTCGGACAAAAGACTCATCACCTCTTCACCATTTGCAGAATCAAGATTTCCTGTGGGTTCGTCGGCAAGGATTAACTGTGGTCTGGAAACAACTGCCCTGGCAATGGCAACACGTTGCTGCTGTCCCCCGCTTAATTGTTGAGGAAAATGCTTTTTCCTGTGAACGATCTTCATTCTCTCAAGGACTTCATCTACCCTTTTTCTTCGTTCACTGGATGAAACTTTCTGATAAAGTAATGGGAGTTCGACATTCTCAAAAACATTAAGTTCATCTATCAAATTAAAACTCTGGAATACAAATCCAATATTAGATTTTCTAAGATTGGTCCTCCCTCTCTCTGAATACCCTGATACTATTTTATCATTGAAGTATAATTTTCCGGCGGTTGGGTTATCCAGCATTCCTATAATATTAAGGAAAGTCGATTTCCCACATCCGGAGGGGCCCATTATGGCAACAAATTCTCCCTTAGAAATCACCAGGTTTACCTTATTAAGGGCGGTAGTCTCTACTTCATCGGTTCGAAAAACCTTCGTAAGTTCAATTGTTCTGATCATTGTTGAATAGTTATTATGTATTTTTTAATTTCTGAGAATTAATTCATCAACATTTCCAAAGTTATCATAACTACTGATAATTACTCGTTCTCCTTCCTCTAATCCATCCAGCACTTCATAAAATTTTGGATTATGCTTTCCAAGAGTAATCATTCTTTTATGAGCCCGTTCTCCATTTTTATCCAATACATATACCCATTGTCCACCTGTACTTTTAAAAAAGCCCCCATTTGGAAGCAATTTAGTAGTCTGGGATTCACCCAGTTCCATCCTTATCCTTGATGTTTGCCCTATCCTGATCTGAGGTGGAATATTTTCAATAAAAACCATATCCACAGCAAAACGTCCGTTATGTACTTCGGGATACAATTTACTAATTTTTGCCATATAATCCCTTCCAGCAAAATCACATTCTCCAGTTAATCCACGAAAAATCCGGGAAATATAGTATTCGTCAATTTCTACTCGTAATTTATAAGAATCAAGAATATTGATAGTTCCAACCCTTGTTCCGTAATTAATTACTTCACCTATTTCAGGGTTAAGAGTAGCCAATTCACCAACTACTGGAGATTTTATCTTCAGATTGTCCAACCGTTTCATTATAAGTTTAAGATTGTCTGTCATTCTATTCACCGATTCTTCAAGAGTGGATACCTGAATACCCCGATATAGTGAATCTTTGGCAAAATTTTCCTTATATAATTCTAACACTTTTAAAGAGGTTTCATATTCTTCTTCCGATTGTTCAAACTCTTCATCTGAAATATGCAACTCCTTATGCAATAGAATATTCTTCTCGTAAGCCCTTTTTCTTTGTTTCACCTGTTTACTGAGTTCAAATATTTGTATTCTTGAATTCAGGAGCTGCTGTTCCATCAAGATCCTAGCAGTTCTAAGCTCACTTACAGATCTGGAAACCTGTGCTTCATTGTTAGATATTTCAAGGATCAAATTATTATTTGAGAGTATTATAATCACTTCCCCTTTCTTCAACATGCTACCCTCCTCCTTCAGAATTTCCTCTACCCTCCCCCCTTCTACAGCATCAAGGTAAATTGTCTGGATTGGTTCAACAGTACCCTGTACCGCAATATAATCTTGAAAAACATCTTTCCTAACCATTTCAATAGTAAGTTCTTCAATATCAACCTTTAGTTTTGAACTCTTATCACCAAAGGAGATTTTATAAATAGCCAAAGAAAAAAGGATTATTGTTGATCCAATCAATACATGCTTCAATCTGACACCCTTCTTCTTCTCTATTTTTCTATCCATTCCATCCATGAGCAATGCGTAAAGTATATCCCATATTTTAACCATTAATTATGCCAAATTAAGTATTTTATTGGTTATCTTGCATTTAGTCAACTATTTAATCAGTCTTCAAATGTACAAAGTGTTCGATAATGAAACAATTAACGTACGAATTCGAACATTTCAAAAAAAATATGTAATATTGAGTGTCGAAATTGTAGAATATGAGAATGTTAATGATCAAAAAGTTCTACGTACTTTGGCTATTCTTTTGTCAAGCACTGTATTTGGGCTTACATCAACAGTGGCGGATCAAAGGATTTCAGTACAGGGACATAGTGGCTGATAAAAGAAGATTAAAGTAACGAAGTGACAGAGTAACAGGGTAACGAAGATAAAGAAAATAAAAGTCAGTGAAGCATAAAATTATTATCTATAAGCGGTAAAATGTTGATAACCAAGGGTAAATCCCATTGAATAAAACGCAAACAAAACAGCCTCACTGAAGGTAGCACCTTAAAAATAAACTGCTGATGCGAGACAGAAATCGATGTTTTAAGGAGTGCCAAGTGAAACTGCGTGAACAACAGGTTTTGCAAGCATATGAAGCAAAACTGATTGCGAACAATTCCGCCCGATGACAATTGGGATTATGTCGGGTGTTGAGAATAGGAGAATGTGAAAATTGGCCAGGGAATAGCAACTGAACCTGACAAAAATTATTATTGGATTACGATTTTAAAAAGCTATTCCACTTTTAGAAATAGTTGATAATGATATGATAGTTGGTTCAGCAAATGTATTATAATTACAGTAAATCATTCTTTTTCAAATTCATGACCTTTGCAGTTTTATTGGGATTTTCAAAATTTAACTAGGTATTATGACTATGAAAGTTGGTAAAATTCTTGCAATTGATGACAATGAAGACATACTTTTTGCCTTGAAATTACTCTTGAAACCTATGGTTGAGAAAATTGAAACCATAAACCTCCCTGAAAAGATACCATCGATGCTAGCCCAGGAGAACTGGGATGTCATTCTGCTGGATATGAATTTTACCAAGGATGCTATCAGCGGACAGGAAGGATTTTCATGGCTTTCAAAAATTCTTGAACATGATCCAGATGCAGTAGTTGTTTTTATTACTGCATATGGTGATGCTGAGAAAGCAGTAAAAGCTATTAAGGCTGGGGCAACCGATTTTATACTAAAACCATGGCAAAATGAAAAGCTACTAGCCACCATTAATTCGTCGGTAAAACTTAGACAGTCGAGAGTTGAAGTCCTCGGACTTAGACAGAAACAGAGAGAAATAAGTGCAGTTTTAGATAAACCTTTTACTGATTTTATAGGAAATTCAATTGAAATGAAACAGGTTTTCAATACGATTAAAAAGGTTGCTGCTACTGATGCCAATATTTTGATCCTGGGTGAAAACGGCACTGGTAAAGAGCTGGTTGCAAGAGCATTATATAGAAATTCATTAAGAAAAGATGAAGTATTCATTAGTATTGATTTAGGATCCATAACTGAAAGTCTTTTTGAGTCAGAATTATTTGGCCATGAAAAAGGAGCTTTTACAGATGCCAAATCTATGAAACAGGGAAGATTTGAAATTGCTTCCGGGGGAACCTTATTTTTGGATGAGATTGGAAATCTTAGTCCCCAAATGCAGACAAAGCTTCTGACTGTAATCGAACGCAGGGAGGTAACCCGAGTGGGGGGAATAAAACCCACTGCAGTGGATGTGAGGCTTATATGTGCTACAAATAATGACATTCACTGTGAAGTAGATGAAGGTAAATTCAGGCAGGATTTACTTTACAGAATCAATACGGTTGAAATTCACCTTCCTGCTCTTAGAGAAAGGACTGATGATCTTCCACTGCTTGCAGATCATTTCCTGAAGATATATACAAAAAAATACAGGAAAAATATTAAAGGTCTTCTTTCTTCAACTTATAAAAAGTTAATTCATTATTCATGGCCGGGGAATGTAAGGGAACTGCAGCATGCAATTGAAAGATCTGTAATTATGTCTGAAACGGAGATGCTTACTCCGGATGACTTTATCCTTAGCAGCACTACAAAAAAGGGAGGGAGCCTGGAACTGAATACACATAATCTCGATGATATTGAAAAAATAATTATTCAAAAGGTTATCCGACAGTATCAGGGAAATATAACCCAGGCAGCACAAGATCTGGGACTAACAAGAACATCCCTCTATAGAAGAATGGAAAAGCATGGTCTTTAAAAATTTTAAAATAAATATCATCTTCAGGGTAATACTTCTCTCTGCCACCCTGTTTTTCACTTGCTTCTTTTTTAACAAGGAAACATATTTGACATCTGCTATAATTTTTTTTACTGCAGCACTTGAAGTATTTAGCCTTTTCAAATATATTGATAAAAGAAACCGGGATCTGACAAGCTTTCTCGAATCCATCAGATATTCAGAATTTACCCGTTCATACCCGGTCAAGGGCATGGGAGCATCATTTAATAAACTACATAAGGCTTTTAACGATGTTATTGGCGATTTTAAGAAAGTCCGGTCAGAAAAAGAAGCACAATATCATTATCTGCAAAGTATAGTCCAGAATATTGATGTATGCGTAATCGCTTATCTTCATGATGGTAACATTGAGATGATTAACATGGCAGCAAAAAGGTTGTTCAAACAAGGATCAATTAAAAATATAAATAAACTTTCAAACCTTTCCACAGAACTTGTTAATACTCTACTGAATATAAAACCCGGTGAAAATAAACTTGTGAAGATTCAGGACGAAGATGATTTTATGCAATTGGCAATCAACACAACAGAATTTAAAATTAAGGATAAAACGATTATTCTTGCTACTATAAAAAATATTCAGAATGTTCTCGAAGATCAGGAGACTGAGGCATGGCAAAAACTAATACGAGTTTTAACCCATGAGATAATGAATTCCATTACTCCTATTTCCAGCCTCTCTTCTACTCTGGACGGTATGTTGAAAGAATATACAATAAAAAATGAGGAAATTACAAGTCTGGATAAAGAAACTATAAACGAAATGGCACAAGCTTTGCAAACAATTAATAAACGTAGTAATGGCTTGTTGCATTTTGTTAATACCTATAGAAACCTTACCCGTATACCAAAACCTAATTTTAATATTATATCCGTTTCAGAAATACTTAACTCTATCTCAACTTTTTTAGAAAATGAATTCAGGGAGAAAGAAATTATTCTGAAAATTAAGGTAGAACCTTTAAGTCTTGAAATTTTTATTGATGCGCAATTAATAGAACAGGTTTTAATTAATCTTATCCGTAATTCGATAAGCGCACTTGAAGGTAGACCTAATCCTATAATTGAACTTAAGGGTTTCTTAAACAAAAGAGGGCGGCCAACTATTCAGGTAACCGATAATGGAGTGGGAATTCTAAAAGATGTTTTAGACAAAATATTTATTCCTTTTTTTACAACAAAACCAAATGGTTCAGGAATAGGACTCAGCCTTTCAAGACAAATAATCAGACTTCATGGAGGTACTGTAACTGCCAAATCCATCCCGGATAAAGAAACAACATTTACACTGACCTTTTGAATAAGACAACTTTAAGTGATAGGTTAATTTAATTTTATGTAAATAATGAAAAACTATTCGGAAATACTCTAAATTTTCATGTCTATAGCGTCTTCAATGAATAAAAAAACCAACATTGCACGTCTTTCCGTGTTATCAAATACCCTGCTTATATTCTTAAAACTAACTGTGGGGATGATTAGCGGGTCAGTGAGTATTATTTCTGAAGCCATTCATTCTTTTATGGACCTCCTTGCTGCAATCATTGCTTTCTTTTCAGTCCGTGTTTCTGATAAACCGGCTGACGAAAATCATCCCTATGGGCACGGTAAAATTGAAAATATCTCAGGTGTCATTGAAGCAGTGCTAATTTTTTTTGCTGCCGGTTGGATTATTTTCGAAGCGGCAAAGAAACTTTCAGGCAATGAAAAGTTAGAATCGCTGGGACTTGCCTCTTTTGTAATGTTTATATCTGCAGGCATAAATGTCTATGTGTCACGTAAATTATATAAAGTTGCCAAAGAAACAGATTCAATAGCTCTTGAAGCAGATGCACTTCATCTTAAAACAGATGTTTTTACTTCTTTGGGAGTAGGCTTAGGTCTTCTTCTTATTTGGTTAACAGGCTGGCATTTTTTTGATCCGATTATTGCTATCCTTGTTGCACTTCTGATTATTAAAGAATCATATAATCTCCTGAAAAAAGCATATTCTCCGCTCCTGGATACTTCCCTAAGTGAAAAAGAACTTGAAATAATTAATGAGATCCTTGTAGAAAATAATGTCCAGTTTCATAATCTTAAAACCAGGAAGGCAGGTAGCTATAAATTCGTAGAATTCCATATCGAGATGCTTCCTGAAACACTTTTAAATGAAGTTCATAGAAAATGTGATCTCATTGAGGCTTCCTTAAAAGAAAAGATTAAATACTTAGACGTTCAAATTCATGTTGAACCTTTGCACATTCATGATGGAGAGAACATTGAATAAATAAGAGCCTATTGCATTTTAAAATATTGAAAGGATTATAAAAAGAAATTCATTTAAGGATAATAAATATAAAATCAAAGAATAACAGAGTTAGTAAACATATTGAAAATAATGAACGCTTCGGTTGATTTATATATGCATCCCTCTAATAATTATAAATTATAAGATGAATTAAATCCCTCTGAGGATTAGATCGTGTTGATTTCACCTGAAATATTAGAAATCACAAAGAATATGATTTTTATTCTGACCCAATCATGCAGAAAGTCATTTAATTAAACGTTTTGTTCCTTAAATTCAAATTATAATTGCCTCTCTATTCAGACTAGTTCCCTCGCTCTACATATACCTATTAATCTCAAACAAATGGATTTTTTGAACCCCAATTACTAAGCTATTCTCCGCTTTTTCCGTAATTGGGAAGTACTCGGGCACTTGGATCATCCACATTACAGTTTTCCCATGTTTTATTTGGCATCCACATATCCACAACTAGATCGGCTCTTCCCGGGAAATGAGATTCAAAAATCTCTCTATACATCAATGATTCTTTTGTAAATGGAGGGCAATGTTTATATTTAATCTGGGCTTTAAGTATATCTTCATCGGAGTAAATACTTGCAGCATACTCTTTCAGATAATCCACCACAGTATGTCCCTGTGCATCGGAAAAGGCTGCTTTCTCCCTGTATAATATTTCTTTCGGAAGATAATCACCTTCAAATGCTTTTCGAATCAAGTATTTTCCAATTCCAGAGAAATTCATTTTCTTCTCCGGCCTTAGACTCATTACATAATCAACAAATGCTAGATCACCAAAAGGCACCCTTGCTTCAATTCCGTTTGAGGAAATACAACGGTCGGCCCTTAGTACATCATACATATATATTTCCCTGATGCGTTTTTCTGCTTCTTTTTGAAACTCTTCTGGTGATGGAGCAAAATCAGTATATTTATAACCAAAAATCTCATCACTTATTTCACCAGTCATAAGTACTTTAATATCAGTATTTTCAGAGATATACTTACAAACCAGATACATCCCCATGGATGCTCTGATGGTTGTTATATCCCATGTTTCAATATTATATATTAAATTATCAAGCGTATCAAAAATATCCTGTTTTTTAAATAGTACTTCTGTATGATCTGCTCCCAGATAATCTGCAGCAATCCTGGCATATTTAGTGTCAATAGCACTATCATCTATTCCCACAGCAAAGGTACGTATTGGTTTATTCATCATTTTTGCTGCAATAGCACATACTAAGCTTGAATCCAGACCACCGCTGCACAAAAAACCAACAGGTACATCAGATTGAAGTCTTTTTTCAACAGCTTTTGTCAGATAATAATTCAGGTGATTAAAAATATCATCAAGTTCATGATCAACAAACTTCGGAACATATGATATGTCTTTATAACATATAAATTTTTCACCATCATAAACATAGCCCGGAGGAAAAGCTTTTACCTCCTTACATAATTTATGCAGTGCTTTCATCTCACTGGCAAACATGATTTCCCCAAACTCTGTATACCCATAAAACATTGGACGTATACCAATAGGGTCACGTGCAGCAAAATACTTATTTTGATCTTCATCATAAATAACAAAGACATATTCCGCATCCAGCTCTTTGGCAGTATTAAAAACACCTTTTTCAAGAAACATAGGGATAATTACTTCACAATCACTAGAAGATTGAAAATCGAATGTTTCTTTGTATTGATTAAATAATTCCTTGTAATTATATACCTCTCCATTACATATTAGATGAATATTTTTATATGTAAGTGGTTGGTTACCCTTGTTAGAAACATCCATTATTTTTAGCCTGTTGAATCCCATCCAGCCATTATTTCCAAAATCTTCTATCTGAGTATTATCAGGCCCTCTGTATTTAACTTTTTTAAGCTCATTAGCTACTGCTAATCTTATCTTTTTGTCTTTTCCTGTATAGACTGTAAAACCGCACATGATGAATTAATTTTAAATATTAGTTAATTATATTCTTTATTAACCAGAGTACAAATATATAAAACATTATTTATAATATATTACAAAAAACTATAATTATTTTATAAATTAACATATTTTTATAATTATTTATGAATAATCGTAACTTAATTACATATTTTGATTGCATATTGTAATTTTTAATTTAATTAATGTATTAAATTGTTTTAGATTGAGTATATAAAATAGGTGAGAAATGTACAAATGATATGATTCTATTTTGTCGGAATCAAAATGAATGTTCGGATATATTAATCAAAAGAATAAATTGAACAACCATTTGTATTGATTATTCGTATTCAAAAAATCAAGATACCCTATTTTAATACAAGAAAGCAATTATTCAGTAAGACATCCATAAGCATACCTGAGCATTCCCCACGTACAAAAACTTCCTGATTAACCTTGACCCTTACCTGGGACTGATTGGTAATCCCGTTGAAAGTACAGATTACTCCGGAAATGTTTCCCTTCCCAGTCAGAGTGATGCTCAATGTACTATCAGCGGAACCAAATTCAACGCTCGAAACCAGCCCGCTTACTTCTATAACTTTATTAATAAATTTGACCGACGCTGACGCCTCGTCATTTTCAAATGCGGATAAAAGTTCATGGGCTGTAAGTATAAAATCCGGTTTTGCTTTTGAAAGGTCTCGATGTTTTTTATTATAAAGGTATAATCCTACAGAAATTCCCGAAACAATGAATAATAGACCTATTATCATAATCAAGCGAACAGATTTTCTCTGTAAAAACAAAGGACGTTTCATCGTGTTTATTTTAAAGCCGAATAATTCATCTCTACAGTAACCTCCATTTCTTTTGCAATTTTCTCTCTAACTACTCCGGGAATGGTTATATTATAATCCTCCGGTTTGATATTGAAATTTGATTTTGCAATTATTCCATCTTTTACGATCTCTATAGTGCCTTTCACAGATAGCGGCTTTGCCACACCATGAATTTCTATTTCGCCATCAATATTTACATTATAAATTCCACTTTTTGAGAATTTTACTTCAGTAAGATTGGTTATTTTACCTTTAAATATGGATTTTGGAAACTTCTCTGATTCAACATAGTTTTCATTGAAATGTTCCTCCATCAGGGCTCTTTCGAAATGAAAAGAATTCATAAGAACCTGAAAGACTAATTCACCATTAGATGTATCCAGAATACTTGCCACTTGATTATTATCAGCTTTAATGTCTTCCAAATGAGTATGACCGAAAAAACTAACATAGCCGTTTTTGGTTATGAATTTTTGCGCGCTGATATTTATAGAGAATGAGGCAAACACTATTAAAATAAACAGGTTCTTCATATTAAGATTCATTTATTTTCAATTTTGTTCATAAATCAATATGTAATTCTTCTACAAAAAACAATAATAAAGGAATAATGTTTAAAAGATATTTTTAATTAATTTTCTGATTTATTTATAAAATGCTTAATGAATACTTGATTCTCTATTGCTTCAATTGTACATCATAAATATAAATCTATTACCATGCTTCTCCCTCATCTACTTAATCTTAACTTCATAACTTCATAACTTTATAACTTCTTAACTTTCAAATGTTATTTCTTAATCGTAAACACCCTCGAAATGTTAAATCCAAAATGAATATCACCCTTTAACCATCTACCTGCTGTCTCACTAATAAATCCTTTCTCAATCATTGCAAGGGAATTGGTGAAGATCAGCTGGAATACATGTCCTCCTGTTTCCAGGTCAAATCCAACCGCCAGGGGATTATATGTAGTTATACTTGGATAATTATTTGGTGGATTTATCCTATAATAATACTCTGCATTAAAACTCAGGCGTTTTGTCAGTTTTATTCTTCCACCAATACCTAAAGCATAGAGATCGTTGGGATCAAGTTCAGCAGGAACAAGATTCCGGTGAATCATTGTTGGACTGATCTGAGCAGAGAAACTTTGATTAAACTTCCGGGCAATAAGAATCTGGTAAGCATATGACAACCTTGAAGAAAAGTAATTTTTCCTTTCAGGATCCTGCCACTTCAGTGAATTCAATGCTGTTGATGCGAAAAGGGATAAGGATACCGGCATATTTAGGCCTCCTGATGATTGTCTGAGAAGACTATATTTTATGCTCCCATCAAATGTTTTCTCATATGTTCCCCTTCCGATGCCAAGCATTATTTTATCTGTAACACCATATTCCAGGCTGAAATGAACATTTGATTGATCGAGTCCCCATAAATTATACGCCCCTGAATTCAGCCTTCCGAACCGATGGGAAATTCGAAAATCAAGCTGCCCTTCAGGCATTCGCTCTATCGAGTTTCCATTCATGATCCTTGTTGATTTAAAAGTAGCACTGGTATAATTGATTAAAGGTTCTGTGTTATTATCCAGTAAATTTAAGAGGTCATTCTGGGCCGTCACTAAACATCTAGTTAGGATGAGTGCAGCGGCCAGCATCAGGTAAAATCTTTTCATATTGAATATTTAAATATTATGATCCAGTGGAATTAATATGTTAAAGAAAAGTACAATTCCATTCACACATGTTTATAATAATGGAATTTCCATAGGATTATCCGGGCTAATTATTGGGGGCTCCGCTGTTTATCCACAATTCAACTTCTCTTATAAGGCAATTATTTAACATGGCACCTCCTTTCGGCATGGGTGAGGCTCCTCCTGCATGTTTAATCGAGGTCAGGATTATCGATTTTGTTGCATTTACATCAGCATAATCCTGCAAATGAACATTCCCACCGAGAGATGATGCATTGCTATTTGAGTGACATGATAAACAATTATTCTGTAAAATAGGAACAATTGAAAGTGAATAGGTTACAGCCGTTGTATCACAAACATTTCCAATTACAGGGTAAAGGTTTTCCTCACTGTCATAATAACATGATCCAATGATGATTATAAGGAAAAATATTATATAAAAAATTTTCTTCATACATCTAAATAACTAATTATTGAGGTAACCATCCTGAACCCATAAATCAATTTGCCTGATTTTGCAAGCAGATAAAGGTCCCGAAGGAGGCATTGGTTTAAATGTGGGTTTGCTTTGTATTGCCCCAATAAGTTCCCCTGAAGAAGCAACTGCAGCCAGATCTGAATAATTGGTAAGTGTTATTCCTCCTGATGGGTTACCTCCGCTATGACAACCTTTGCATGAACTTACAATGATGGGCCATATATTGGTCTCAAAACTCATCGCTGATACTGTATCGCACACTTCCCCGCAAAACTCATTAAGTGCCCCACTTTGAATCCATGAAAGTATTGAATCAATCTGGGCCCTGGGCAAAGGGTTATAAGGTGGTGGCGGCATAATGTCCTCTGAACTCGATTGTGTAATCATTCTGTATAATTTACTTTCGGTAGGATTGGAAATATTTACAGCTTTTAATGTATTTGAATAGTTCACAAACTTATAACCCTCTTTCGCAGTAATGGCATCATGGCATTCAATTATTGCACAACTGGATAAGAGCACGGGAAGAATGTCACGCTGAAAACACGCCCTGGGATTTTCATATGTGAGGGAATCAATGGGCTGGCATGTCGTGTTTTTAGCTCCCTGATGTATCCATACCCTTATAAGTGTCCTGTTATACTCTGATAAAGGTTGACCGGGAGGCATCATACCTTCTCCGGCCCAGATTTTTATCAGAGATGTATATGCAGGGCGCGCCTCTGGCTTTCCAGGTACAACAGCTTTGATAATATTCGTGTATGAAGTAAAAATATAACCTGATTCACCTCCTTGATCATGACAACCTGAAATGGCGCAGCTTGTCTGGAATATTGGCAATATTTCCGATTCAAAACAAACTTCATCAAGGAGATCAATTTCCTTTGACACATGACGACAGGAAAATATACCACACAGGATCATGACAAAGATTGATAGGAGAAAAATTCCTGTACTTCTAAATATTTGTGAATTCATAAACAGGAAAAATATATTACGCCAAAATAATTAAAATTTAAGACGATTAAATGCAAAAACGCAAAATGGTTGAATTTATTTATTATTGAAGTAAAAAATATTTATGTAATCATCTTTTTATTATTGAATACAAACTGTTTCAATAACTTTTCCATATCAAAAAAGGATGCTGACTGAGATTAATAGTATATTTAAGTTACTAACTTGATATATAATAGGAATGCTATGCTATTACTAAATTATTCTATTATTCATCAATAAAAATCCCCGTTCATTCCCAAAAATTTTCGTTCAGTAACTAATCTTTGAGGAATTGCTTTTCAGACCCTAGTTTTGTTCATAAATTAAAATCAAATACAATGAAACAACTTTTATTTATTATTTCAATACTGGTTTTTCTAGCAAAAGGATTATATGCTGAAGAAAACCTTACCCAGACAATAATGGGAACTGTTGTTGATAATGTTACCGGGCAGCCTCTTTTAGGAGCAACCGTAATAGTAATTGGATCTGATCCGATAATTGGTACCATTACCGACCAGAACGGATTTTTTAAGCTTCAAAATATCCCTCTTGGACGACATGGAATAGAAATAACATATGTTGGGTATTCCAAAATAACTCTTTCAAATCTTTTACTAAGTAGCGGAAAAGAAGTAGTTGTAAATGTACGGATGGAAGAAAAACCTTTTGAAGTTGAAGCTGTCACAATCCGCCCTGAAAAAAAGAAGGAGGAAGCTATAAATGAAATGGCTATTACCAGTGCCAGGACCTTTTCCGTTGAGGAAACTGAACGTTTTGCAGGCAGTTTGGGCGATCCTGCCCGAATGGTTGCAAACTACGCAGGTGTTATGACTCAGAATGATTCCCGAAATGATATAATCATTCGTGGCAATTCACCATCGGGATTACTTTGGAGATTGGAGGGGATTGAAATTCCTAATCCAAATCATTTTGGAGCTCTTGGCACCACTGGTGGACCAGTTAGTATGATTAACAATAATCTCCTAACCAATTCCGATTTTTTAACAGGTGCATTTCCCGCTGAATATGGTAATGCCATTGCAGGAGCTTTTGACTTGAATTTGCGATCAGGTAATAACCAGAACACTGAATTCACAGGCCAGGTTGGATTCAATGGTTTTGAAGGAGGAATTGAAGGCCCATTTAAGAAAAAAGAAAGTGGATCAAATGCCTCTTATCTGGCCAATTTCCGTTATTCAACCCTTGAACTTTTAAATAGAATGGGTTTTGACTTCGGAACAGGAACTGCAATTCCACATTATAAAGATCTTACATTTCTTATTGATATTCCAGGGACTAAAGCAGGTCGTTTCAAATTATTTGGACTTTGGGGTGACAGTAATATTGAACTTGGTAGGGACAATTCGGATACAACACAGAACGCATATAATGCCCGCGGTATGGCAACTGATTTCAGTTCCGGCCTTGGTGTAATTGGAATCAATCATGTGTATTTTCTAAGTGAAAAAGCAAGGATACGCAGCACTATTTCCTGGCAAAGAACCAGTTCGAAAGCCGTTCTTGATTCACTTAAAGAATCAGGATCTATAACTAAACCATTTTTACGTAACCATCAATCAGAAGATAAAATCTCATTTACAACCCAGTACAGAAGAAAAGTGGATGCCCGTAACAATTTTAGCCTTGGTTTAATCACTGACCTTTATACTATTAACTATATAGATAGCACCTTTAATAATGACTACCAAAGATTTTTAACTAATACAGATATAATGGGAAATCTAACTCTGTTACAAGCTTACGGACAGTATATGCACAAATTCACAAATGAACTTACTACTTATTTAGGGCTTCACTTTCAGTACTCCGGATTTAACAGTGAATTAACTGCAGAACCCCGATTAGGTTTAAAATGGCAGATTGGAAGCCGTCAATGGATCAATCTTGGATTTGGTATGCATAGTCAGTTGCAACCAAAGGTAGTATATTTCACACAGGAATACGATGATGTCTCTAACTCATACTATCGCACAAATGAAAGTTTAGGTTTTACTCGAAGCAATCATTACGTTGCCGGATATAACCTTATGTTAGATCAATTTTTAAGGTTAAAACTGGAAACTTACTATCAACATCTCTACAGGATTCCTATAAAAGAATCATTCCCTGAATTTTCTCTTATTAATGCCGGTGATCAGTTTGGCATTCCTAGAGAAGACAGTTTAATTAATAAAGGGACAGGAAGAAATTATGGTCTTGAGCTTACTCTTGAAAAATTCTTAAACAAGGGGACATACTTCCTCCTTACAACTTCACTCTTCGATTCTAAATATCAAGGAACCGATCATATATTGAGAAATACAGCCTTTGATGGGAATTATGTACTCAATGCCCTCGGAGGATATGAATTTCAACTGGGAGGTAAAACGATGCTTACAATTGATATAAAAGCGGTTTTTGCAGGTGGTAAACGCTATGTACCAATTGATGTAGAAAAATCAATGAATGAAGGTAAAGAGGAACGAGATTGGACCAACGCATATGCAAAAAAATATGATCCCTACTTTCGTACTGATTTACGCTTTGGGATTAAACGAAATGGCAGAGGATTCAGCCAGGAATGGGGCATAGACTTACAGAATATAACAGGTTTTCGAAGCATTTTTACCGAGGGTTTTGATACTGAAACAGGTGAAATTTATAAAGCTTATCAACAGGGATTTGTTCCCATGTTTCTCTACCGTATACAGTTCTAATTAAAAAAAATATTGTAGATTCGAATGAAAATCAAATTTATGTTTAAATATCCTTTCAGGCGGGTAATCCCAATTATACTTGGATGTGGTATTTTAATCAGTGGGATTTATATCCTGGCCCATAAATGGTATAACAATCTGCCGGATGTCCTTGTACACATGGCCCATGGACTCTTTATGACTTTTGGTTTATGGATCGGATGTATGTTGATAGTAAAGTTTCTATGGAAACAATATCCTTGGGAGCACACACCTTTAAACCACCTATTCCTTGAAGGCCTTTTAATTACTGCCTATACAATCCTATTCTCATTTATGTTATACAAGTTCGAAATATGGGCAGGGATCATTATTCAAATAGGAAATCCTGTTTTTGAAATTTTCATCACATTATTGATCACTTATTTAATTACTGCCATTCATGAAGCAGTTTTCTTCTATTTTCAGTGGAAAGAAAATTTCTCCAAATCTGCACTACTTGAAAGAGCCAAAATGGAGGCAAATTATGAAACCCTTAAAGCACAGGTGAATCCTCATTTTATTTTTAATAGTCTGAACAGTCTTTCCACACTGGTTGATGATAAACCAGAAGCTATTGAATATATCCAGAACCTTTCTGAATTTCTCCGTTACCTTTTAAATCCGATGCAGAAAGAGTTGGTACATCTGAAAGATGAGATGGAAATTGTTCAAAACTATGTGAATCTCCAGAAATCAAGGTTTAGAGATAATCTAGAATTTGTGAGCGATATTCCAGAACGGTATGATATGTATCTTATCCCTCCCCTATCTATACAGATGCTGATAGATAATTGTCTGAAACATAACATTATATCAAAGGATAAACCTCTCCGTGTGATGGTAAAAGTGAAAGATGAATCAATTATTGTAGAAAATAACCTTCAGAGAAAGTTGGATGTAAACTCTACTGGACAAGGATTAATGAATATTGTTAACAGGTTTTCCTATTTTACGAGTCGGAAGGTGGAAATCACTGAAACAAATAAGACATTCAAAGTACTAATGCCTCTATTAACCGGTGAATCATGATCAGGACCCTGATTATTGAAGATGAGCGTGCTGCTGCAGAACGACTTGAGCGGCTGCTTCTCAAAACTGAACCTGAAATAGAGGTTATCGGATTTCTTGACAGTGTCGAATCTTCAATAGAATGGCTAAACCACAATTCTTCTCCCGATTTGATTATGCTGGATATTCAATTGGCCGATGGCCAAAGTTTCGAAATTTTCAGGCAAGTAAAAATCGATTCATTCGTGATATTTACTACTGCCTACGATGAATTTGCGATTCGCGCTTTTGAGTTAAATAGTATTGATTATCTGCTGAAACCTATTAATGAGGCTAAGCTGGCTAAAGGACTATTGAAATTAAAAAAGATCAGATCAAGGCAGTCGAATATAAACTATGAAGAACTACTCCTCGATCTGGAATCAAGAAAACCCGTGTGGAAAAAGCGATTTCTTGTAAATGCCGGTTCACGGATCCGTTCTGTCGAAATACATGAAGTCGCTTACTTTTATTCACTCGAAAAAGGAACCTTTTTGTGTACAACTGAAAATAAACATTACTTGATAGAATTTTCTTTGGACAAGCTTGGAAATATGCTTGAATCGGACAATTTTTTTCGTATCAATCGTCAATTCATAATAAACTTTTCATCTATTGCAAAAATACATCTTCTTTCCAAAAGCCGCATAAAAGTTGAATTACAGCCTCCAACATCAGGTGAATTATTGGTTAGTACTTCCAGATCACATGAATTCAGATTATGGCTTGACAGATAATTATTAATAAAAACATGAATTCCGGATTATGGGAAAATCTGGAACAGTTAGACAGCTTATACTATTTTATTTTCCACCCTTGGAGAAGTCAAGGACGAATCAGAATAACACAGAAAAAATAGTGTTACTTTTTAAAGTAAAACAATCCTTTTAATTTTGACCACTCCTGTGGACTCTGCTGGCCATTGGTTTTCTCCTCTACCATTCTGCGTGTATGAATAAAAACATCTTCAATTCTCTGTGGAATAATCATTTGCTTAACTAGCTCTTCTGTAAATACACCATTTGATCCCTGACCATCAGCAGCTGTTGCACCTTCTGAAGTTGCAAATGATATAATGGTCCCACTTGCCGGGGGGATTGCTTTAAATCCCTGTTCACTACCCCTGACCCATGAACGGAAGGGATTTGTCCTGCAGGCATCAAGAATTATAATATTTACGTTTTCCGGGTATCGTTCAAACTCTTCAGTAATAAAATTAACGGTCATTGCCTCATATTTGACATCCCCTTTCTCAGCCAGAATTGCATCAACCGGAATCAGGTAATTAATCCCATCAACCATAATTCCATGTCCGGCATAATATACCAGTGCAACATTATAATATGGAAGTTTCTTACTAAACTCGCGGACAGCATTCTCCATATCACTTTTTGATGCATCCAGCCTCACTATAACTTCAAATCCAAGACTCTTAAGCGTAAATGAAATTAAATTAGCATCATTGACCGGATTCTTTAATACCATACCATTTTTATAATTCGAATTCCCAATAACAAGCGCAACCCTTTTTTCATATTTTGAAGGATCGTCAGCGGTTCGCTGACTACTGATCAAAATGTTATTATTGGGATTTACTCCTGAAAGTTCCTGTGGCAACTCCTTAATTAATAAATCATCAAAAAGAATAGTTTGCTGACCTGAATTATAAAGACTGATACTGGCGCCATAAAAGTCCATAAAGAAATAGTCATTGACTAGCTTTTCATTAACATAGAAA
>CAZKMG010000017.1:19799-20171 GCA_964553465.1 uncultured Bacteroidaceae bacterium | reverse complement strand
GGAAATATAAGAAAACACTTAGTATTCTTAATGCAATTGAAAAAAATATGGGATTATCAGAGACGGTGAGCTTTGTGAAAATTGATGTTTATAAAAAAATGGGAGAGAATGATAAAGTCGAAAAGGAACTAGCTAAGCTAGTTAATGCAGCGCCTGATTTTGCTGGCTATAGAATTGTAATGGCAGAGTTTTATATGGAAATAAAGGATACTATTAAAGCCACATCGGCTTATGAAAGTGCCTATGAACTTGATTCGTCAAATATATTTGCTATTACAAACCTTGTTGACCTTTATTCAAGGAAGGAGGATAATGAGAAAACATTTTATTATTTGAACAGAGCTTTTAAAAATCCTGAAACAAACGGGAAAT